>JANYAL010000393.1 GCA_025361325.1 Bacteroidota bacterium | reverse complement strand
AAGGATTCGCATATCCCATACCCCCACCGGCATTTAACAGGGCTGGCATCTTTCCGTTCCCCATCGCCCATTCTCCATTGCTGCCCGTATTGCCTTCCATGATATAATGGGTGGCGATGAATCGTTTAACATAAGTACGGGATTCTTCCGGGAGGTAGTATTGAATGTCCCAGAAGCTTTTGCTTCCGCTTCGCTGGATAGCATTCATGACCCTGCCTGCCCCTCCATTATAGGCTGCCATTACCAGCAACCAGTCATGAAACCTGCCGTAGAGCTGCAGCAGGTATTTTGCAGCGGCATGGGTACTTTTATAATAATCAGTCCGCTCATCAGTATATTCATTAATGACCAGCCCCAACTGCCTGGCTGTTTCGGGCATAAACTGCCAGGGCCCGCCTGCTCCTTTAACTGAAACAGCACCTGATTTCAGGTTGGATTCTATGACGGCAATATATTTCAGTTCCTTGGGCAGACCATATTGCATAAGCAGGGATTCTATGAGGTTGAAATAAGGTTTCCCCCATCCCTTCATCTGTTGCAGGTAGCTGCCATGGGTTTTGATATATTCCTGTATGAATCCGCTGGCATTGGCATTTACCTGTACGGCATAAGGTTCGGAAGGATTATAAGCATAGTTGGAGAATAAATTCCTGAACCCATAACGGGTAACCTGGCTGATATAGGCTATTTTTTCTCCGGGCGGGTCCTTTTTTGAATGGATGACCTCATCCAGAACTTTATCCCCGGTCTTTTCATCGATCACGATCGTATCGGCAGAAACCTTAAAGATAGTATAGGAAACAGCCCTGCCTGGGTGGAAGCAAAAAAATACGACTATGATGACCAGGATCTTTTTCATGATGTGGATCTCATTGATTCAAACGATAGTTTCCCATGATATATTTTGAGAACTGCAGCAAAGTTACGTCATCTTCCTTATTAGCCATGGCCTGAAGGCCAAAAGGCATTCCGTTGCTGTGCCTGTAGAGCGGAAGGGCTATACCCGGAATCCCCGTCAGATTGGCAAATACGGTATAGATGTCCGATAGATAGACAGCAATGGGATCCCCCGACTTATCCCCGATAGGGAATGCGGTAACAGGGCTGGTGGGCAGTACAAGCACATCATATTCTCTGAACAGGTCCATGGTTTTATTTACCAGCATCCGCCGCACCTGCAGCGCCTTATGGAAATAGGCATCATAATAGCCTGCACTCAATACAAAAGTACCCAGCATGATGCGTCGCTGCACCTCTTTGCCAAATCCTTCACTTCTCGTTTTTTTATAAAACCCGCCCAGGTCATCGTATGTTCCTGCCGGTGTTCTGTATCCAAACCTGATGCCATCATACCTGCTCAGGTTACTACTGGCTTCTGCGGTGGTCAACACATAATAGGCCGGAACTACATAATCCAGCAGGTTGAATGATACAGCAGAAACAGGGTTCCCAGCAGCTCTAAGCTGCTCAAGGGTATGATAAATGGAATGCCTGATCTCTTTATCCAGTGAAGGATGTTCCAGCGCTTCGGGGAAATAGGCTACCCGGTATCTTTTATCAGGTACCATAGCAAGTGAATATTCGGGCAGGGTATTTTGCAGAGCGGTGCTATCAAATGCATCGGGCCCGCTCATCACCTTCAGCAGCAGATCGATGTCCTCAATGGCAGTTCCGAATATCCCAACCTGGTCGAACGATGAGGCGTAAGCGATCAGTCCATAGCGCGAGATTCTTCCGTAGCTTGGTTTGAATCCCGTAATACCGCAGAAATCTGCGGGCTGCCTTACCGAACCGCCGGTATCGGATCCCAGGCTGGCCATGCAGAGGCCTGCCTGAACGGCTACGGCGCTGCCGCCTGAAGACCCCCCCGGCACCTTGGTTTCATCCAGTGCATTCAGCACATTGCCATAAACCGAATTCTCATTGGTGCTGCCCATGGCAAATTCATCACAATTACAGGATCCGATGATGATGGCATCTTCGTCGAGGAGACGCTGAACAGCTGTTGAAGTATACACACTTGTAAAGTCTTTAAGTATCCTGGAAGCTGCTGTTACAGTATGATCCTTGTAGCAAAGTACGTCCTTGATAGCAATGACCACGCCGTGAAGTTTCCGGGCAGGCAGGCCATCCTTTCTTTGCTGATCCAGCTGGGCCGCTCTTTCCATCGCCTCTTTTGAGTAAACTTCCGTAAAGGCATTGAGTCGCTTGCCCGACTCAATTCTTTCCAGGTAATGTTGCACAGCTTCCCGGCAGGAGGTCGTGTTCTGGCTGAGTTCCTGCTGGTATTGTAATATGCTGATGAATGAGAACATTAGATATGCTGGTAACTCCGGCCCATTATACAACCGGCTGAAGCGTTCCCGGTTTATGCAGGACCCACTTCAGCCGAGTTCATGTAGAAATAAATAGTTTTATGGCTTAATTACTGGGATTGTTTTTGCTGCTCCAGTTGCGCCCTGAGCTGCCTGATCTCCTCGTCTTTGTCTTTTTCCTTCATGCCTTCCTCGATCTCACTTTTTACATTGTTCTTGGCATCATTGAATTCACGCATACCTTTTCCGATACCACGCATCAATTCTGGGATCTTTTTACCCCCAAACATAAGCAATACTACTACAATGATGAGTATCCACTCACTGCCACCCGGCATGGATAACAGGAGGACGGAATTAAAAATTGCTGTAATCATAACATGAATTTAAGCCATAAAGATAAATCAATTAATGACTCCCTGCTTCATTATTTGTTGAACATTATTCAACTGCAGGGCCATTTAACAATCAATTTAAATCTGGGAAATATTACCGGATATAGTTTCTTCCGCAACGTGCTTTACCATTGGCAGCCTGCTCGGGAGATATGCCGCGCATACAGGATGAAAAAAAGGCAACAGTAAAAATCAGGACGAATGACAGAACGATCTTTCTCATGGTAAGAGATTTAATAATTAACAATTTTTTTGATTAATTCAGTGGTAATGGTCCTGTCATAGGATTTGAACTGACCGTAAAATTACTATCTTTTTTGAGTAATCATAATATTT
>JANYAL010000264.1 GCA_025361325.1 Bacteroidota bacterium | reverse complement strand
GGTCAGGTTTACATCGATCACCAGTTGCCAGTCGGCCAGGGACATATTCTCAAACGGGGAATCTTTTTGCAGGCCTGCATTGTTTACGAGTATATCAATGGTACTAAAAGCGCTATACATGGCCTGGAACATAGACTGTACCTGGTCTTCCTTACTGACATCGGCCTGCAGTGCGATGGCATTCCCGCCGTTTGCTTTTATTTCATTCACAACTTCCTGTGCAGTCTCGGGATGGGTCACATAGTTTACAGCCACATTTGCACCTTCATTGCCCAGTGCTATTGCACAGGCTTTACCAATGCCGCTGTTGGCACCGGTAACGAGGGCTGATTGCCCTTGTAATTTTAGATTTGGGTTCATGTATTTCAGGTTGATTTGAGTATGTTAAAAATAGAGATTTGTCAGGATGTTTGTTTCTTTTTGATCAAGCTGTTATCCACTCGCATAGTTTACTTCATTTGAAAAGCCATTAAATCCCCAGACTGTTTGGTACCACTGTTTCGTAACAGTAAAGGATAAACCTATTGATGAACACATGGATTATCTGATCCTTTCAAGTAAGTGTTCACCCACTCGCAGTGCATTGGCAATAATGGTCAGGGAAGGGTTTACAGCGCCGCTAGAGGGGAAGAAACTTCCGTCCACAATGTAAAGGTTATCCATATCATGGGTCTTGCAATAAATGTCCAGCACGGAGCCGGTTGGGTCCGTTCCAAACCTGGCTGTTCCAACCTGGTGGGCAATGCCCGATAATGGAATTGTCTTTCGCATATAGATTCCATGCGGAATGAAGCTGTCACCGTTATCTATTTCCTTCAGGATATGTTTCCATTTATTCACCAGGCGGTTGAACCCTTCCGTGTTATTCTCCTTGTAATCAAGGTGTATCTCCCCGTTGATTACCTGAACCCGGTTGTCTGCCACGGGGAGATCCTCTCCCGTCATCCACCAGTCAATGGAATGTTCGGCCATTTCCTCTAATACCATTCCGGGTGTGAAGAAGGGAGCATCAGCACGCAGCATGTCTTTGTTAGCCTTGCCCAGCAACTGTATATGTCCCATGGGGTATTTGTAATCCGCCTCTCCCCAGTAAAAATCATTCAGTGCCAATGTTTTCTGAAAAACTGTAGGATTCTTTTTGGTGGAGATGCCCAACATCGCGGCATTCTGGTGTTTCATGAAATTACGGCCTACCTGGCCGCTGCTGTTGGCCAGCCCGCCGGGATGGATCGTATTGGCGCTCTTCAATAAAAGGGCAGCAGAATTGATGGCGCCAGCACTCAACACAAATAGGTCTGCCTCGAATTGCTGTAGGGTATCATTCAGCTCCACATCTACGGAAATCACTGATCTCCCGTTCGGGTTTGTATTCAGTCTCACGGCCTTTGCTCCGGTAAGCAGGGTGATATTGCTGTTTTTTTGTGTTGAAGGACGTACACAATTGATATCCGCATCGCTTTTTGCATGTAGCAGGCAGGGAAACCCATCACAGGTGTTACAGCGTATGCAGGCACTGGCTAGCATGTCGGTCTCGTTCAATTTCACGCCAAGGGGTATGTAGAATGGATGAAGACCTTTGTTTTGCAGAACATCATGAAGTTCCTGTATCCTGGGTTCATGGCTTACGGCAGGGTAGGGGTACTCACCGCTTCTGTTGGCTTCTGTAGGATCAATGCCCATTTTACCATGTACGCAAAACAGTTCTTCCGCTTCGGCATAATACTTCTCAAGGTCAGCATATTTGAGAGGCCACTCCGGTGAAATGCCCCCGGCATGCTGTATCCTTTCAAAATCCTTCTCCCTCAAACGGAAGAGGGCTGCCCCATATACTTTTGTATTTCCACCCACCCAGTAACCGGTACCCGGATGCAGGTCTTTGTCTCCTTCTGTTTTCCAGACCTCTTTGGTATGGTACCTTTCTTTCTGAAATACCTCAATGGTGTCCCAATTGGCTTTTTCTTTAGGAAGGAAATTACCTCTTTCCAGTACCAGGATCTTTTTACCAGAAGTACTTATTTTATGCAACAATGTGCCGCCTCCGGCACCCGTGCCAATGATGATGATGTCGTAATGTTCCATTACCATGTTTTGTATGAAATTAATCCAATATCAACGTGAAAAAAAACAATAAGATGTGATTAACGATTTGGTTACCTACCCCGGCCGGGTTGAACTTGTATATGAAGTATTCAAAAATGGAAAAAAGCCGGCACAAGGGCCGGTTTTAGAAAATAGTTTGTGATAACTTGAACGTTACTGATAAAAAAGGTTGGGTTACTAGGATTCGAACCTAGACAGACAGAATCAAAATCTGTAGTGCTGCCGTTACACTATAACCCAATTATAAAAACAGGGTGCAAAAATACGGTTTCAACCTCTTTCAGCCAAAAGGTTTTTATACCATGTTAATGGGGTGTACCAGTAAAAAGATGAGGGTGACTGACAGGTTGCTCAAGATATTCACCATATCATTGTTACACCAGTCAAATCCCTTTACCCGTTTGTAGCCGGGACCGGGTTCGTCAGATAATTCGCCCTCCTCATTACGATATTTTCTTTGAAACAGGCTACCGATGGCACTATCCAGGAGCATACCTGCAAAACCGCCAAGCGCTATCCAGTAAAAAAGAACCAGGTTAAGGTTAAAGGCCCATGCACTCAAGGCGGCACATAATACAGCACCGCAAAGACCG
>JANYAL010000239.1 GCA_025361325.1 Bacteroidota bacterium | reverse complement strand
TCAGCGGCTATGACAGGCATCATATCATTGATAATGCTATCGATGTACCCCTGGTGGTTCTCCTTATATTCCAACGGGTAGGTATGCGCACCCAGGAATGTGGCTTTTATACTCAGCGGTGATCTTTCCTTCAGTTTCTTGATCACCCGCAGCATCTTCAGTTCCCCTTCAACGGAAAGGCCATAACCGCTCTTTATTTCAACAGCACCTGTGCCCAGTTTGCTGATCTCTTCCAGTCTTTTCCAGGCGCTGCTAAACAGTTCGTCTTCGGAAGTTTCATTCAGCTTAGCAGCAGAATTCAAGATGCCTCCTCCCCGGGCAGCGATCTCTGCATAGCTCAAGCCATTGATCTTGTCTATGAATTCATCTTCCCTGCTGGCGGCGAATACGAGGTGGGTATGGCTGTCGCACCAGGCGGGCAGGATGAATTGCCCGGTAGCGTCGATGATATGCCCGGGCAGCCGGGGAACTTTCAGTTCCAGTTCATACATGGGTCCATATGCGGCAATGATACCATCTTCTATGAGCAGGAAGGCATTCTCAATAGCGTGCAGCACAGCAAGCTCCCTTCCCCGGAGTAAGCTGTTTGATTCTCTTACGCCTGTAAGCTGATGTATATTGGTGATGAGGGTTGTCATTACAGTATTGATTTGTTGTGGCACGCAAAGAAAGTGCAAAGCCGCAGTGGATCTTTACGTCTCTGCTTTCACTTATCGCCTAGCATAAAACTATAAGTTCTCATATATTTCTTTCGCGAATTGCTCCAGCCCGGGGTCTCTTGCGCCCATTAAAAGTAATACACAATTACCGGTTAAATGAGGTCGCAGCGCGGCCAGCAGTTTATACCTGTCCTCAACAAAGAAAGCTGTTTTACCCAAGGCTTTAATATCATTAATGAGGTCGGCCCCGGATATTTCCTTTATGGCCGTACCCCCGGCATAAAAGATCTCGCTCATCCATATCTCGTCTTCGGGCCTTAATACGGCGCTGATTTCTTTCACAAAATCGTGCCGGAGGAATTTGGTAGGTCCATACCCATGTGGCTGGAACCAGGCGATCACTTTAGGTGCAACCTGCTGGCAGGCAGCAATGGATGCCGCGCACTTGACGGGGTTATGTGCAAAATCATCTATCACCCATACACCTTTCTTTTGTCCGAGTACCTGGTGACGGCGGTAGATCCCTGCATATTGTTCCAGTGCCCTGGAACAGGTATCCAGGTCTATGCCAAGGTATCCGGCCACTGCAGTAGCTGCCAGTGCATTCTCCATATTGTGGCGGCCAATGGTGTGAAGGATGAAAGGACATTTGGCAGTGGGCATTTGACTGCGGGCAATCATGAATGACATACTAAGTCCCAGTTGATTGAAATCAGTGGCTATATATCCGGAACCTGAAAGTTCATCGGTAGAAAAGTCAAGTGAGATGTCCTTCGTCAATTGCCGGGCCTGTTCATTGGAACGGTTAACGATGAAAGCTTCTTTGGTGTTATCCCGAAAGCGGGTGAATAGCTGCATCAGTTCGCCGATCTCCTGGTGGTCTTTGTCTACATTCAGCAGGAGCCCGATCTCGGGTTCATATTTTACGATGGAACCATCGCTCTCATCCGCTTCGATGATGAGCCAGTCACCTGTACCCACGCTGGCGTTGCCGATCTTTTCTTCCTTCATGATACGGGCAAGCCCGGCGCCGCTGATGATACTGGGATGCATGCCTGCAAATTCAAGGATATCGAACAACATGGCACTGGTGGTGCTTTTGCCCGATGTGCCACCCACGGCGATGGTTCTTTTGCTGTTGGCGATCAGTGCCAGCACCTCGCTTCTCAGTAATATGGGGATTCCCAGCTGCATTGCCTTCTGCACTTCACTAACTGTATCCTCAACGGCCGTGGAAGCCACTGCAAGGTCAGTCTCAGTTGTGATGCCTTCCCCGTCCTGCAAAAAACAAAGTATACCTTCTGCTTCCAGTTTTGCCCGGGTATCGTTGTATTCCCCTTTTTTGAAGAACCGGTCGCTTCCGCTAACGGTATGGCCTGTACCGGCAAGGTATTGTGCAATGGCGCTCATACCCGCCCCTGCAATACCGATAAAGAAAATATTATGATAATCCGCGATCCTTTTTTCCATTTTAGCGTATGACTTTTTTATTATGCAGGGTGCTGTATGCTACAAGAGCGGCACAGCACATGAGGATGGAGCCCAGGAAATAAGGAGCCCCCGGCAATTGTATAGGTGCGCTGGCATGGGTAAAATAAAAGAACAGGTTATTCATGAGCAAGGGGCCTATAATGGCAGCCAGGCTCATAAGGCTGGTAATGCCACCCTGTAATTCGCCTTGTTCATTGCGGGCCACATGGAGCGACATGATTGCCTGTATAGCGGGTTGTGTGATACCGCCCAGGCAATAGGGTATCAGGAAGGAGAACATCATCCAGGTTTGTGTAGCCAG
>JANYAL010000224.1 GCA_025361325.1 Bacteroidota bacterium | reverse complement strand
TACTGGCAGAAACGGACCCCAGGGGCACACCGCTGGCGCTGTCGTAATAATCGATCTTGGCGATCCGGCAATTAGCCCCCACAATCAGAGGATTACCACCGGAAAGATTACCGCCATTCTCAAGGCTGTATTCTTTCTTGCAGGAGATGATAAGTGCCAGCGTAATGATCACTGCAAAGAGACTATTTACTTTCATTGATTTACCCATGTGTGAAATGATCTAAACGTACAAACTGCGGACCAGTTGACCGTATCAACGTAACGGTTATTTTAACTAAAGATTTTACGAGCACTGAACATAATAATCGAATTAACAAATACCGGACTGATCCTGCAGGACCATTAGAAAATCTGGATCCTCTTGGCAATATATTCAATGGTAGCAGGAACCGGAACTGTTGTTACCATTTTATCATCGATCAATCCATATCCTTTCGAATACCAGAATTCTTCCGTGGCAGCAGCATTGAAACCTATGCCTATGTCAACCATATAAGTGAACTGCACCTTAATTATATTGGCATAGCTGTTGCCAAAAACAACAGCGGTAGCTCCCCTGGCAATAACCTTGGCATCTATCCGGGCATTGACCGGCAGGCCCGACACGCTATTGGGCGGAAGGGCCAATGACCAGGTACCATTGAGCGCCACCACCGAATCGAGCAGCAGAATCTCTGTATTGATCGGGTTGTCGAAGATCCCGAGGTTGTTATAATAGTATTTGTAATACTTTCCTGAGCTGCTCCGGTGAAAGGAAGAGTCTTTGGGTATTCCCGCGCTATCCACCTGGAACACCTTATACGTTTGCCCGTTGCGCAGGGCGGTATTCGACGTTACCAGGGTATAGGTAGTATCGGTAATGGTACCACCCACCAACTGCAATGTCCAGTTGCTATTCACGGTTTCGGGAACATACTCCTGGTTACCGCCCGGTGGTCCGCCGTTTGTATAGATGATCGAGAATTTACAGCTGGTACCACCGGCATTGACTGTATAATTGACCGCATTTGCAGCCAATGGAGTGCCTTGTCCCTTCAAAGTTACTGTCTGCACCCCCGGGTTTGTAAACGTACCATATCCGGCAAAATATACACCGTTAAGTGTATCCGTACTTAAGATATAAGTTCCTATGGCAGTAACATTCACCAACATGGTCACGGAGTCAAGGGCATTCATGGTTACCCCGGAACTGTAAATGCCATTTGCTGTGAACCCGGAACAAGTTCCCGGGTTACCACCCATGGTATAAATGGCAGAGCCTGCTCCGCTGGTTTGAACGATAACCGGGAATTTACAATGACTGGACCCATAGGTGATGGTAAAAGTGTAGGTACCCGCACCCAGGGGAGTGCCGCTGGCATAGAGCCGGATGGTATTCAAACCCGTTCCCACATTGCCGGTTTTAGAGAAAGAAAAGCCGTTCACCGTATCGGTCCTTGCATCAAATGTACCCATGATGATTGTGCTAACCTGTACATCAATATAGTTATCGGTGGTAAGCACACTGTCTTTCCTGTAAATGCCGTAGAGTGTTGCCGGCAGGCAGTCGCCGGTAGATGAATTCTTCAGGGAGCCCACAGACACACCATCAGGAGCATAGTTCAATTCCTTCTGGCAGGCGGAAAAAGACACAAGCAGGGTAACTGCAAAAAAGTTCAGTAATAAGAATTTCATGCGCCTGCCATATTTTGAAAGATAAAGATAAGTTTTTTATGATACCTGAGACTCATCGTTCACCAATGCGCCGGTCTCTACCGTATGATGCGGTTCATTGGTATTTCGCTGCTTGAAGAAACGCCGTTGAAACAACAATATGCTTATAACGCCACTGGATATGGAAGCATCGGCCAGGTTAAAGATTGGCTGGAAGAATTCAAAGTCCTGCCCTCCCCAAAACGGCACCCAGGAGGGGAATTGGCCCCTGATCACTGGGAAGTACAACATGTCCACCACATTGCCGTGCAGGAAAGAAGCATAACCATGATTGGTGAACGTAGCAAGCCCGCTATAACTGTTGTATCCATTGAACAGAGGGTCAAAGGTCATACCCTTGTCGAAAATAAGACCATAAAAAGAGGAATCGATCAGGTTACCCAGGGCCCCGGCATAAACAAGGGCTGCGCAAAAGATAAAGCCTTTGTGGTAATGCTGTTTGATGAGCCTGCCCAGGTACCAGGTACCGAAGATCACTGCAGCCAGTCGGAAGACCGTAAGCGCAAATTT
Organism: Bacteroidota bacterium; assembly: GCA_025361325.1. Lineage (GTDB taxonomy): Bacteria > Bacteroidota > Bacteroidia > Chitinophagales > Chitinophagaceae > Ferruginibacter. The sequence continues at coordinate 277 of JANYAL010000224.1, read as the reverse complement.
ACCCCAGTTACCCCCAAATTTCCAGCCATAGGCCATACCGGGGTTCTCTACAAAGTAAAGCTGGAAACCGCTGCCCAATACCTTATGCGCTTCATTGAGGTGAAAATGCGTTTTTACATACAATTTCAGGGCCTGGTCGGCCAGTACAACCAATAGGATGATGAGTGTTACTTGTCTTGCCTTCATGTAGGCCGCAAAGATATGGGATTAGGGGATTGGAAAGTTGGGGGGATAAGGGGGTGTTTAGGTTGAAAGGGTGTTAAATTTAATAAAACAG
>JANYAL010000211.1 GCA_025361325.1 Bacteroidota bacterium | reverse complement strand
CAACAGGCCATTGACCGAACCCATCGTATTGGTCAGACGAAGAATATATTTGCTTACCGGATGATCTGCATCGATACCATTGAGGACAAGATCCTTCAATTACAGGAACGTAAGCGGAAACTGGCCAGTGAACTGATCACGGATGATGCAAGTTTTGTAAAGGCGCTCACCAAATCAGATGTGGAATACCTCTTCAGTTAAGAGTACTGCAACTATTTTGAAGAAATGAAATCCTTCAGCCTCCTGAATTCCCTGTAGTCGCTGGATAGGAAGAATTCTTTTATACGAATGATCAGAAAATGTACCAAAGCCGATACTGTGCTGTCTTTTTTGGGGTAACCTTTTTTCATACGCATTGGATTTAGGCTATAAATATACAACCGCACTCCCCTCCGGTTAAACAGCTTTTTACTGAATTTTATGCCGTGTAATTTCCGTAGCTGCGTTGCTTATTTTACCATGGACTGGTGGTCATGGCGCCTGAACCGACGGTTTTTCTTATAGTACCGGATGGGATATACGTCCGCATGCTGGTTAAGTTTACCGATGAATTTTTTAATGACCTGCAGGAGCGGGTTGGAGAATTTATGATTAGAATTCGATTTTCCCATACTATCAGGCTTTATATAAATCGTAACGAACTGATTCGATATTTATTGTATAAAAAGCCGGGCTTATACTGACGGGCTTACATTTTCGAAGGTGTAATTTTACCTGTTAACTCCCCAGTGAACTTACTGCGGGCAAAGGCACAAAAACGGATGCTATTATCCAACATATCAATAGTATAAATACAATGGCCTCAATTTTTGTAATTACAAGGGGTATATCTTTTTTCATAACGATGGTTTTACAATTTTTACTTTTTCAGGTACCATTATTTAATAGACCAATTATGACAAAAGGAGTTTAACAGAGACTCAAGAAAAACCGGCCGTTAACTAATTATTTACAAATTGCCCTGCTCCGGTTTATATTCTCAAAAAAGTGAATTTAAAAGTGGAAATGTTGGTATAATGCGGGGAAAAGAGTGAAGCCCGATAAGTGCATGAAGCCGAAAATGTTTTCAACGCTCCTTATCCTGAATGAATTCAAATCCTGTTCTGCAAAATGGATCAGTAATCAATTTCCTGTTCAATGATGATATCGGGTAATGCTCTCCATTCATATTGCTGGTTCCGCAGCTGGGGTTCAAAGCCGGCATCGCTGATTGCCTGACGTATGGTGGTGCTGGTAAAACGGTGTGGAGCACCTGCAGCACTTACTACGTTCTCTTCGATCATGATGCTTCCGAAATCATTGGCACCGCCGTTAAGGCAAAGCTGCGCTACCTGCTTGCCAACAGTAAGCCAGCTAGCCTGGATGTTCTTGATATTTGGCAGCATGATCCTGCTCAGGGCGATCATACGGATATATTCTTCTGCGGTGGTCAAATTATGTACCCCCCGTATACGGGTAAGCAGGGTATCCACATCCTGAAAGGTCCAGGGGATAAAGGCCAGGAACCCGTTTGCATGTGCCGGTTTACGGCTTTGTACTTCCCTGATCTTTACCAGGTGCTCGAAACGTTCACGCAGCGTCTCTACATGACCGAACATCATGGTGGCCGAAGTGGTTATTTCTAACTCATGCGCCTCGTGCATGATATCGAGCCATTCCTGGGCGCCGCATTTCCCCTTACTAATCAGTCGTCTTACCCGATCGGTCAGTATCTCGGCGCCAGCGCCGGGGAGACTGTCCATTCCCGCTTCTTTAAGTGCTATCAGCACTTCGCGGTGTGTGCTTTTCTCCAGCTTGGTGATATGTGCTACTTCGGGCGGACCGAGGGTATGCAGTTTGATATTGGGGTACAGTGATTTTAATTGGCGGAACAGATCCACATAAAAAGATAGTCCAAGTTCGGGATGATGCCCTCCCTGCAATAACAGCTGGTCGCCACCATATTTAATGGTCTCCTCAATTTTTACCTTATAGGTCTCAATATCGGTGATATAAGCGTCTGCATGGCCAGGCACCCGGTAAAAATTGCAGAATTTACAATTGGCGATACATACATTGGTAGTGTTCACATTACGGTCAATCTGCCAGGTGACCTTGCCATGGGGAACCTGTTTTTTTCGCAGTGTATTGGCCACATACATCAATTCAGTGAGTGCAGCGTTTTCAAACAGAAAGAGGCCTTCTTCAACAGAGAGGAATTCGAAATCCAGTGCTTTTATATAAAGATCATTCAGTTCCATACAAACCATTTGTGTAATAAACAGCAAAAATACACCCAATAGGTCGTAAATTTAGTTAACCCGACTGATGAGATTCATTTATCACATATCACTACTGTTCCTGCCCCTTGTGTATTGCCAGGGGCAGGAGATCCTGGCCCCCCAACCGGAGGCGAAATTCATCACCCGGTTCCCATTCCGGCAGTATAGCGGTGGGGTAATGGTGGTCAAGGCGGGTGTGGCCAATATACCGGATACCCTCAATTTCATACTGGATACCGGGAGCGGGGGCATTTCACTGGATTCTGCCACTTGTGAAGAATTTCATATCAAACTGAAGGCAACAGATACTACCATCACCGGCATGGGGGGTACACACAAAGTACCCTTCGCCTTCGACCAGAAACTTAACCTGCATGGCCTCACCGTTAACCACCTCAATTTCCATGTGAATGATTATGGAGTACTCAGCAGTGTATACGGGGAAAAGATCGACGGCATCATCGGGTACAACTTTTTCAGCCGCTATATTGTGAAACTCGATTTCGACAGCAATATGGTGGAAATATATAGCCCCGGAAAGATCAGGTATCCCGACGGAGGGTTCATCTTAAGACCCGCTTTCAGCGCCCTGCCCATACAATGGCTGCAGATAAAGGACAAGCGGAAAATGAATTTCAATTTTTACCTGGACACCGGTGCAGGACTCTGTTTCCTGATGAGCGACCGCTTCGCGGAGGACAGCAGTATTCTGCTTTCCCGCAGAAAACCCGTGATCACACAGGCAGAGGGAATGGGGGGGAAACTCCAAATGCGCCTGACCGTTATAAAGGAAGTCAAACTGGGGCCTTACCGGTTTCGGGATGTACCCACCTACCTGTACAAAGATGAATATAACGTTACCTCCTATCCCTATATAGGCGGACTGGTTGGAAACGACCTGCTCCGGCATTTCAACCTGGTGATCAATTATCCCAGCCATGAATTCCATTTAACTCCCAATGCGCATTTTAAGGAACCCTTTGATTATGCCTATACTGGCCTGGGGGTATACTTTATCAACGGCAAAATAATGATCACCGACGTCATCGAGGGCTCTCCGGCAGACAAGGCTAATTTAAAAGTGGGAGACGAGATCTATTCCGTAGGCACCAATTTCTCACACAACATACAGGCATATAAGAATTTACTTCAAACACCGGATGAGGACATCAAAATGATCGTGAACCGCGACGGTAAACTCGTCATCATCAACCTTAGAACCATTAATATAGATTGATCTCCCTGATAGGCCGAATCAACTGGCTCCGTACATTTGCAACATGATACATTTTGAAAGATTTGTCTTGCCCAATGGTTTAAGGGTTCTTGTCCATGAGGATAAAAGCACACCCATGGCTGTGGTGAATGTACTCTACGATGTTGGCGCCAGGGACGAGAACCCTGAAAAGACCGGCTTTGCACATTTGTTCGAACACCTCATGTTCGGGGGCAGTGTGAACATTCCGGTCTACGACGAACCGCTTCAACAGGCCGGGGGAGAGAACAACGCCTATACCACCAACGACCTCACCAATTATTATTGCCAGCTCCCGGCCGAGAATATCGAAACGGCATTCTGGCTGGAGAGCGACCGCATGCTTTCCCTGGCATTTGGAAAGAAAAGTCTCGACGTTCAGCGTAAAGTGGTCTGCGAGGAATTCAAAGAACACTATATCAATAAACCCTATGGCGATGTATGGCATAAGCTGCGTGAACTCATCTATACTGTACACCCCTACCGCTGGATGACCATTGGAAAGGAACTCAGCCATGTTGAGAACGCAACGCTTGAAGACGTAAAGGCCTTCTTCCTTAAACATTACACCCCCGCCAATGCCATATTGGTGGTGGCGGGGAACATCGGTACAGACCAGGTGAGGGCATTGGCTGAAAAATGGTTCGGCCCCATCCCTGCCGGGAGCAAATATGAACGCAATCTACCTGCCGAGCCGAAGCAACTTGCGCCCAGGAGCAGTGAAGTGCGGGCAAAAGTGCCACTGGACGCCTTGTACAAATGCTGGCATATATATTCACGTACGGATATGCGTTACTATGTAGCCGATCTCATCACGGAGATACTGGGAGGAGGAGGTTCGTCCAGGTTGTACCAGGCCCTGGTAAAGGAAAAACAGTTGTTCAGCAATATCGAATGCTATCACCTGGGCAGCACCGACGCGGGTTTGCTTACGATAGAGGGAAAACTTGTAAAGGGGATAAGCATGGCCGATGCAGAAAAGGCGTTGAATGAAGAACTGGTCAGATTGCAGCAGGATGGCATCAGCCAGCGGGAACTGGATAAAGTGAAGAATAAGACCGAAAGCATGATCGCCTTCGAGGACATGAGCGTCATGAGCCGTGCCTCCAGCATCGCTATGTATGAACTGCTGGGCGACGCCGACCTGATCAACAAAGAACTCCAACGCTACCAGGACGTAACGGCTGCCAGGGTACAGGAAGAATGTAAAATCATCTTTGACCCCAACAACTGCAATACCCTGTATTACTATTCCGATAATTAATTTGTAAATTTAGTACACCCGTTTAACGACCACATAGGAAAATATGACCGGATCTTTGTAGGCACTGCCCGGTGTAAAATGTTATTCCGGTGATACATTAATTGAAGAAATTATTTTGATGGATTAGATCAAGCAAGGTGCAGCAGCCGTTCATAAAAAGAAATGTATCGGAAGAAGTGTTGGATATAGAAGTGAAAAATGGTAATACCGCAATACACATCAAAACATTTGGGTTACCCTACTGGTCATTACTTACCAGGCCATGGTGATCGGGAATATAGAAGAGATCAAAACGTATATTTGTAGTTATGCTGGACAGAAAAAAAGTGCCTTTAATAAAAGATCCTGTTGAACTCAGTCTTCAGTTAAAACCTTATGAACACTTCACGCTAGACAATGGCGTACCCGTATATTCGGTAGATGCCGGTACGCAGGAAGTGATCCAGGTGGAAATGGTGTTCTATGCAGGTAACTGGTTAGAGAATCAAAAGTCGGTAGCTTCTTTCACCAATTACTTACTAAAGAATGGCACATCCAAACATACTGCATTTGAACTTAATGAGCATTTCGACTATTATGGTGCCCACTGCAGCAGGGCCTGTTACAATGAGACCGCCGTGGTTACGCTATCCACCCTTAGTAAACACCTGGGTGCATTATTACCGGTGATGGAGGAAATGACCACGGATTCCATGTTTCCCGAAACCGAACTGGCAATCTATAAACAAAACACCAAACAAAGGCTTAGCGTGAGTTTGCTGAAATGCGATTTCGTAGCAGCCCGTTTAATCGACGCCTATGTGTACGGAGATCAGCATCCCTATGGTGTATTCAGCAATGCACCTGATATAGATGCTTTGGACACAGCGCTGCTTAAAGCACATTTTGATACCTATTACAGGCACGGAAGCTGTGTAATCTTTGCTTCAGGTAAGATACCCGCAGATCTGAAAAAACAACTGAATGACCATTTCGGAAAACATCCCTTCCACAAACCCACCTATGGGGTAAAACCCATTCCCGTTTCTCCTGCAGCGCAACGGAAATACAGAGTGGAGAATGATCCCCATGGTGTGCAGGGTGCTATACGCCTGGCCAGGCCTTTCCCCAACAGGCATCATCCCGATTTCATGAAAGTGATGGTGCTGAATACATTGTACGGCGGCTTCTTTGGTTCGCGGCTCATGAGCAATATCCGGGAGGACAAGGGATACACCTACGGCATACACAGTTATATCCAGAACCATATCCAGCAATCCGCCTGGCTCATCAGCACCGAAGCCGGCCGGGATGTGTGCGAAGCCACAATCACTGAAGTGTATAAGGAGATGCAGCATTTACGGGAAGCGGTAGTTGATGAAGAGGAGCTGTCGCTGGTGCGCAATTACCTGATTGGTACCATATTGGGCGACCTCGACGGTCCCTTCCAGATCATGGGCCGTTGGAAAAATCTTATCCTGAATAACCTGCCCGAAAGTTATTTTTATGAATCCATCAATACCATCAAGACCATCACCGCTAAAGAGCTCCGGGAACTGGCCAATAGATACCTGGTAGCCGAAGACTTTTACGAATTGGTCGTAATCTGATGCGCATGAACAAATGGTTGCTGAAAATACTGGTATGCTCCGTGAATGTATTCATACTGGCTTATTTACTGCCGGGTGTGTATATCGTAGACTTCTTCACGGCCATTCTGGTGGCCATCGTGCTGGCCATCCTCGATGCTTTCATTAAACCATTGCTGATACTGCTCACTTTACCCGCAACCATCCTCACCCTGGGATTATTCCTTTTCGTCATCAACGCCTGTATCATCCTCCTGGATGCGCATTTTGTGCATGGCTTCCGGGTAATGAGTTTCTGGTACGCCCTGCTCTTCGGTGCAACACTCTCTTTTTTCAATTCTTTTGTGCAGCGCCAGGCCAGCGGAAAAGAAAAAAATACAGAAAGCTAGGAGCTCCCGGAGAAATGGGGACTGCCTGAACTTTCTACAGGTTTTATCTTATTGTAGCACACTTATACTAGAAGTACAACAATTTTAACGGAAAGAAACGGAAACAGAATACCACAACTCATTTTTCTCCTTTTCCCTTAACCCGCAGAGCGCTCTCTTAGCCAAACATCAGTTAACTTTGATACCGATTCATAAGCCCTTTACCATGCTGTTCCAACGAAAGGACCTCACCGACAACACACTGATTGATCTTTACAAAGACCTGCTCTTACCCCGCATGATCGAGGAGAAGATGCTCCTGCTCTTACGCCAGGGTAAGATCAGCAAATGGTTCAGCGGCATCGGCCAGGAAGCCATCTCTGTGGGTGCGGCTATGGCCCTGCAGCCGGATGAATGGATCATGCCCCTGCACCGTAACCTTGGCGTCTTTACCAGCCGAAAGATGCCATTGCACAAATTATTCATGCAATGGCAGGGTAACAGGGAAGGATACAGCAAGGGACGCGAAAGGAGTTTTCACTTCGGCTCTGCTGAACATTTTATCTGTGGCATGATCAGTCACCTGGGACCGCAACTCTCCATTGCCGATGGTGTAGCACTGGCCTATAAACTGAATAAAGAGCATAAACTGTCCCTGGCCTTCACCGGCGATGGTGGCACCAGCGAAGGCGATTTTCATGAAGCACTGAATACCGCATCAGTGTGGGACCTCCCCGTCATTTTCGTCATCGAGAACAACGGCTATGGGCTTAGCACACCCGTGAATGAACAATACCGGTGCGAGAGCCTGGTGGACAGGGCAAAGGGTTATGGCATGCAAGGCGTGCGCATTGACGGTAACAATGTGCTGGAAGTATACGATACCATCCGGGGCGTTCGTGAATATTGCATCCGTAACCAGCGGCCCTACCTGGTGGAATGCATGACCTTCCGGATGCGCGGACACGAAGAATCCAGCGGCACCAAATATGTTCCGAAGCAACTCTTCGAGGAATGGGGGCAGCGCGATCCCATTAAGAATTATGAACAATGGCTCATCAGTCAGAAGATCATCAACGAAGTAAACGTGGTGGAACTGCGTAATCTTTTCAAAGACCAGATAGAATCAGAACTGCAGATCGCTTACCAGGCAAAACCGATGGTGTTTGATATTGCTGAAGAGCTTGGTGATGTGTATGCCAGGAAGGAGCTGCGCGCTGCAAAATACGTACAGCGGGTAGCGGAGATCCCCCAACGAAAAAAAATAAACAACCCCGTAGAAACGAAAAATGAGAAACGGTTCATCGACGCCATCAAAGAAGGCCTCCACCAGTCCATGCAACAGCACCCCAACCTGATATTGATGGGACAGGACATCGCCGAATACGGAGGAGCTTTTAAAATGACCGAAGGATTTGTAGAAGAATTTGGTAAAGAACGGGTGCGCAATACTCCACTTTGCGAGAGCGCCATCGTAGGTACTGCACTGGGACTGAGCCTGGAAGGCTATAAGAGCATGGTGGAAATGCAGTTCGCCGATTTCGTAACAGCGGGCTTCAACCAGGTGGTGAACAACCTGGCTAAGATACACTATCGCTGGGGGCAGAACGCCGATGTGGTCATCCGCATGCCCACCGGCGGCGGCGTGGGTGCTGGCCCCTTTCATTCCCAAAGCAATGAGGCCTGGTTTGTACATACCCCCGGATTAAAAGTGGTGTACCCCTCCACACCCGAAGATGCCAAGGGATTGCTCATCGCCGCCATCAACGATCCCAACCCTGTGCTCTACTTCGAGCACAAAGCCCTGTACCGGAGCATCAGCGGACCGGTGCCTTCCGTGTATTATGAAACACCCATCGGCCAGGCAAGGCTGGTGCAGGACGGCGACGACATCAGCATCATCACATACGGAGCCGGAGTACACTGGGCACTGGACTATATAAAGAACCACCCGCGGGTGTCTATTTACCTGCTCGATTTACGTACCTTATTACCGCTTGACCATGCCGCCATACGCCAGGCCGTACACGCTACAGGAAAAGTATTGGTTTTACATGAGGACACGATGACCGGGGGACTAGGTGGTGAGATCGCCGCCTGGATTGCTGAGCATTGCTTTGATATACTGGATGCACCGGTAGTTCGCTGTGCCGGACTCGATACACCCGTACCCTTCAACCTGGAACTGGAGAAGAATTTCATGGCTTATTCCCGGCTGGGGGAAAGCATAGAACATTTGCTTAATTATTAACAGACCGTTATTGATAAAGAGTACTGCTGTTGCTTTAATAGCCCTGGTGCTGGCCATTTGCCCCCCCGCACATGCCCAGTACCGATTCATCTGTACTGTTAAAGATATGATGAGCAGGGAGAACCTGCCGGGTGTAACTGTTTCGCTTTTCGGAAAGAAGCGGACTGTGATTGCTGACGCCAATGGCAAGGTGGTATTCACCAACCTTCCGGCAGGAGATATCGAGATCACTTTCTCATTCGTGGGATATGAGAACCGCGAACAGGACTTCCATATTCCCCGGTCCGATACCGAAACGGTGGTATATATGCACAAGAGCGAAGCGCAATTGAATGAAGTGACCGTTTCCTCAAGTAGAACCAATAGCCGCATCGAAGACCTGCCCACACGGGTAGAAGTTATCGGTAGCGAAGAGATCGATGAGGAATCATCCACGTTGCCGGGCAATATGACCGGGCTTTTGGGCGATGTGGCCGGCATACAGAATAAGCGCGCATCAGCTACCACGGGCAATATCGATATGCATGTACAGGGCCTTCCGGGGAAGTATACCCAGATCCTCCGCGACGGCATGCCCCTCTTCGGCGGGTATTCGGGAGGGTTCGGCATCCTGCAGATACCGCCTTTGGACCTGAAGCAGGTGGAGATCATCAAGGGAGCAAGCTCTACCCTCTACGGCGGTGGTGCCATAGCCGGAATGATCAACCTCATCTCCAAATCGCCACAGTTGAATGCGCCACAGCACAGCATCCTCCTGAATCATTCCACCCTCAACGAGACAAATATCAACAGTTATTTCAGCGGCCGCAACGCCAAAGCGGGATACACGTTGTTTGCCGGCTCCACCTTACAGCGGGCAACCGATGTCAACAAGGATGGTTTCAGCGACGTACCCGACCTCCGGTCATTCTTCCTGCACCCTAAACTTTTTCTTTATCCCAATCCAAAGAACCAGCTCAGTTTCGGGTATAATGGAAATTACGAGGACCGTAAAGGCGGCGACATGCAGGTATTGCATGCAACAGAAGACAGCCAGCACAGGTTCTTTGTGCAGAACAAATCTTTCCGCAACACCTTAGAAGCGGCCTGGGTGAACAAGCCCGATGATAAAACCCGCCTGGACCTGAAAGGAATTACCAGTTTTTACAATCGCGATATTACCACCAATACTTTTGGGATGAAGGCCTTTCAGTTATCCTATTTCACTGAACTCAGCTATTACCGGAAATTTCAGCGGCATGCGCTTGTAACAGGACTGAATATTTCCGGAGAGAACTTTACTAAGAAAACACCCGACTCCTCCAGCATCAGCAATTATTCAGAGAACACCATCGGTTTTTTTGTACAGGACGACTGGACACTGAGCAAGAAGCTGATTGTGCAATCCGGATTAAGACTGGATAAGAACAGCAGCTATACAGCGGTACTGCTTCCGCGCCTGTCCGTCTTATACCGGGTAAGCCAGGCCATCACAACCCGGCTGGGTGGAGGGATGGGCTATAAATCACCCACCGTGTTCAGTAGTGAGCTCGATGAACGCGAGTTGCAGTTTATCGCCCTGTCTTCATCAGTACACCCCGAGCGGTCGCTGGGTGCCAACTGGGACATCAACTACAAGAAACGCTTCAGCGATATCCTGCTCATCGTTAACCAGTCCTTTTTCTACACCCGGATAAATCATCCACTTATCATTGATTCTACCCCTGCGGTGAACTATTATGTCAATGCGGGCATGCCGGTAACAACCCGCGGCTTTGAGACCTATGTACAGATGAAGAAGGGCGAGATGGAGGCCTACCTGGGATACACCTACACCAATGCCAAGCAATTATACAATTCAGCGCAGCCCGAAATACCCCTGAATGCACGAAGTAAATTCGCGACACTTATCTCAAACGAAATAACCGACCAGTTCAAGGCCGGTTTCGAACTCTCCTATATCAGCAAACAGTGGCTCAACGATGGCTCAACCGTACCCGGTTATTTTATATCCGCCGCACTCCTGCGCTACGATCTTCCGCATATTGCCATCGTATTGAACTGCGAGGACCTATTCGATTATCGCCAGACCAAAAAAGAGAACATCGTCCTGCCCCCCTATACCAATCCCGTTTTCCGGCAAATCTGGGCACCCCTTGAAGGCCGGGTGCTGAATCTGTCCGTGAAGCTCCACTGGTAAACTACATATTTCCCATTATAATGTATGTTTTTAGTATGTAATACTATTATTTTCAGACAGTTAATTGCCTA
>JANYAL010000210.1 GCA_025361325.1 Bacteroidota bacterium | reverse complement strand
CCCTGTTAAGAAGTGTTCTTGTAGTATCCTTCTAGTATTCTAGTTCGGAAAAAACAGGGTTTTACCGATGCAGGACACTATTATTCCCGAACAAGAATAGGACAAAGTGTCTGGCTGAGTGGGTGGGGAAGGGTTAAGAATTTAAATGGGATACCTTGCCAGGATGGGAGCTTATACTTTATATAGTGTTTTATACACATATAAAAGCCCCCAAGCCATGAAACTTACAGGCTCCTAATGATGTAAATTTCCCAAAAATGATATTAACCACAACCAGGTCATTGAGCAACTAATGGTTATTTGTAATCTTTAAAATTTCTTGCCGGGCAGCTCAAATAGTTTACTAATAGAAAACTTTTACTTATTCTATTCGTGTTTAATATCATTACCCGAAAAACCTTGCTGGTGCATTGTAAAAAATATCCTGTTGCTGCAACGGCTTTATAGGAATGGTATCACGAACTGGTGAACAGTGAATTCAAAAACTTAAATGAGTTAAAAAAAGTTTATGGGAAAGCCAGTCTTGTAGCCGATGACCGGGTAGTTTTTAATATTATTGGGAATAAATACCGGCTGGTAGTGAGAATTGTGTTTAATTTTAAGGCCATTCAGATAAAATGGTTTGGCACACATGCCGGGTATGATAAAATAGATGTTAAAACGATTCCGTTTAAAAAGAAATAAGTATGGGACTAAGAATAATAAATACAAAAAAGCAATACCAGGAATACCTGGATTGGGTTGACAAGCAATTTGATAATCATGTGAAGCCTGGCAGCCCGGCCGGCGAAAAGCTCCAGGTGGCTCTTTTGCTGATAAAGCAATATGAAGACCTCCATTATCCCATCCCTGTACCGGATCCGATAGAAGTAATAAAGCTTAAAATGCAAGACCTGGGCTGGAAGAACAAGGATCTGGTTGGAAAGGTAGGCAGCAAGGGCTTTGTATCTGCCTTATTGAATAAACGTAAACTGCTTACGCTTGAATTAGCGAAGCTGTTTCACAAAGAATTGAGGATTCCCGCAGAGGTGCTATTGGCTTAGCTGGACAATGTTTCAATTATCCGGCAAGGAAAAAACAAAAAGACTTGTAAAAATATATTTAGAATACCTGGTCTCCAGGTATTAAAGATAAGGCAAAAAAGTTACCTTAAATACAGGTTGATGAACTGTGATACCCGGTGGTAATGAAACTGTTAAACGCTTTTCTTTCAGGGATTTATTGCAGACAGAAGCAAAGCCTATTTTTTTCGCAACCGTAGGTGTTCCCCAAAACACTTGAAGCCCACTACAACCTTCCGTGAGCCCCCGTCTGGCTTGCCTGCCGCAGGTAGGCCAGACGGGGGCTCACGGGGATTGAAGTTGTTGTAAATTTTACGGAGATGTGGAAGAAACCCACAACGGAGGATTTATTTTTTTGCGGTTAGTTCCGCCACGCATAGGCATCCGTAACCTGATCAGCTGAACAACCGGTATACCAACCAGCTCATCACATATGCCAGTCCGGTCATGTAAGACAATTGTATCACCGGCCATTTCCAGCTCCGCGTTTCTCTTTTAACCACCGCAAGGGTACTCATACACTGCATGGCCAGCACATAGAACATCAGCAGGGATAACCCGGTAGCCAGGTCATATACCTTGCTCCCGTCAGGCCTTACAGCCGCTGCCATCTTCTGGCGGAGGGTGCTGCTGTTATGGTCGGCATCCTCCCCTACACTATACAGGGTGGCCATCGTGCCCACGAATACCTCCCGCGCTGCAAAAGAGGTGATCAGCGCAATAGCGATCTTCCAGTCGTACCCAAGGGGCCTGATAACCGGTTCTATCGTTTTCCCCAGCGTGCCGGCAAAAGAGCTTTGCAGCAGTTCGGTCTTCCTGATTTTATTCAACTCTTTTTCCTGTACGGGGTTATCCCGGATAAGCTGTTCATATTTGTGGGTCACTGCCTGCATTTTCTGCGGGGGGCCGTATGTACTCAATCCCCATAACAGCAGGCTGATCATCATGATCACTTTTCCCGCATCAAAGACGAAAATCTTTGCCTTCTGAACCATGGTGGAGAGGGCATTCTTCCACCTGGGTGCACGGTACATCGGTAATTCCAGTATAAAAAAACTGCGTTCCTTACTCCTGATGAACCACTTCATCACCCAGGCCACGATCAGCGCCATAACGGTACCCATCATGTACAGGCCCATCATCACCAGCCCCTGCAGGCTTAAAAATCCGAAATAGAGTTTGGAGGGTATCACCAATGCGATGAGGATAGTATAAACGGGGAGCCTAGCACTACAGCTCATCAGGGGAGTGATCATGATGGTAAGGAGGCGCTCTTTCCTGTTCTCTATATTACGAGCGGTCATGATGGCCGGTACGGCACAGGCAAAACCACTGATCATGGGCATCACGCTTTTGCCGTTAAGTCCCACTTTTCGCATCAGCTTATCCATCAGGAAACTGATCCGGGCCATATAACCCGTGTCTTCGAGTATGGTGATGAGCCCGAACAGGATCATGATCTGTGGAACAAATACCAGGATGCCACTAAGCCCAGCCAGTACCCCTTTAATTAACAGATCGCTCCACCAGGCTTCCGGGAGATCAACGGTAAGCCATCCGCCCAGTTTGCCAAATGCCCATTCAATGCCGTCCATCGGGTAACGCGCCACCCAGAAAACACTTTGAAAAAGTAGAAATAGCACAAACAATAAAATGATATACCCCCAGCGCCGGTCCAGCAGGATATTATCCAGTTTATCATTCAGTAATTCATTCTTCAGCGGATCTTTTTCCACAACAGTCAGTTGCATGATATGTTTGATTCGTCCATAACGCAGCATGATCTCTTCAGCCTGCGTCCTTGTTGGATTGAATTTATGTTTAGTCTCAATCCCTTCGATGGCTTCCTGCAACACGTCATTCAGACTGAAACTTTCATGATTGATAAGGTAATGAATAGCCTCATAGTCATTCATTTGATGGAAAAGTTGCTTAACCTGTTCTACAGGTTTGGTCGCCAGGGCAGCACAGTCAATGAAATCATGTGAAGGTTCTGGGTGCGGGTTGGCGGCCACTGCTTCGATAGACTTTTTCAAATGTTCTATTCCCCGGTTCTTCCTGGGATTGACGGGTATAATAGGCACTGCCAGTTCCCGTTCCAGTCCGGGAATATCTATCTGTGTTCCTTTTTGTTTGGCCAGGTCCATCATGGTCAGGGCCACTATCACCGGTAACCGCAGGTCTATGATCTGAGAACAGAATAAAAGATTCCTTTTGAGATTACTTGCATCCACTACCAGAATCACCAGGTCTGGCTTTAGTGTCTCGTCCTGTTTCAATAACACTTTATAGGAAACCCATTCATCGCCGCGCCTGGGATAAAGACTATAAGTGCCAGGCAGGTCAATTATAGCGGCTTCAAGTCCTGCGGCAATTTTGCAATACCCAGTCTTTTTATCAACAGTCACCCCTGGAAAATTGCCCACCTGTTGTTTTAAACCGGTCAGCGTATTGAACAGTGAGCTTTTACCGCTGTTGGGATTTCCTACCAGTGCTATGTTTATAGGTCTTGTCAATTCAATTATTCCATACAAATTTAGCCGTTACGCCTGTTATATGGTTACGAATTAAGAAAGAAGAAGCGTTTTACGTCTGATAAACATTTTGTGTTAAGGGCGTAAATTATTGGTAAGTTGGTGCAGGGATCACTTAAATATGTAACAAAAGGTCTTGATCACGAATCACTGCTCAGTGGCCGCTGGTATATAAAAAGTATATTCATTTTGTAAAATCCTTTCAATACCGGCCAGCTTTTGGCAGGCATGATTACCTTTGTAGTAATTAATACCATCTGCCGTATGACACGTTTACTCTGGTTATTACTTTGTATTTCCTCCCTGGTCAGTGCTCAAAAATTAAAGAAACCCGATAAACTGGTCCTGGCAAATCTTAGAACACATATCGGCTACCTGGCTGATGACAAACTGGAAGGAAGAAGGACCGGTACTGCCGGTGAGCGGTTGGCATATGAATACATCAGCGAGCAGTTCTCAAGATCTGCACTGACTCCCAAGGGAGATAACGGAACCTTCATCCAGGAATTCGAGATCAATGAAGGCAGACAGGTGAATCCGGATTCCTACCTGGTCATCAATGATAAAACGCTTTCGCTCGAAAAGGATTATTTCCCTCTGGCTTACAGTCCAAATATTTCTATAGAATTCAAAGCCGCAATCGCCATATTGGAAAAAGACAATGCCTGGTTTTGGGATCTCAAGGAAAAACTGGAGGAGAACAGGAACAACCCCCACTTCGACCTGTCAGATGCTATCCGGACAAAAATAGCTGATGTTACTTCAAAAGGAGCTACCGCCCTGTTCATATACAACAGTTCCTCCATTGCAGACGAACTGAAATTTGAACCAAAGGCCAAACCGGAAACAGCCGTCATACCCATACTATACCTGTCCAAGGAGACAATTGATAAATATCTGAAGAATGTAACAGAAACTGTTGACATTAAATTGAAAGTGGACATAGGCGATAAAAAAAGAATGGGGCATAACGTGGTTGGTTTTATAAATAATAACTCCGGAAACACAATAATAATCGGCGCACATTATGATCACCTGGGCTACGGCGAGGACCATAACTCACTCTACACCGGTTCCATACCGCAGATCCATAACGGGGCCGATGACAATGCAAGCGGTACAGCGGCACTTATCGAGATCAGCAAACTATTGAGAAAGCCCCGCTTCAGGAACAACAATTATCTCTTTATTTCCTTTTCCGGTGAGGAACTTGGGCTCTTTGGCAGTAAATATTATACCGAACACCCTTCCGTCAACATCAGCACTTCCAACTATATGATCAATATGGATATGGTGGGAAGGCTTAACGACAGTACACATGGCCTGACCATTGGTGGCTATGGTACTTCGCCAATGTGGGGAAGACTCCTATCCGAAAAAGACGATTACTTTAAGATCAAATTCGACAGCAGTGGTATTGGACCCAGCGACCACACTTCCTTTTACCGGAAGAACATACCCGTGCTGTTCTTTTTTACCGGTGTGCATAGCGATTATCACAAACCAACAGATGATGCAGACAAGATCAACTATAACGGTGAACTGGCGGTGATAAAATATGTGCTTCATATCATCGATGAAACAAATGACAAGGGTAAACTGGTTTTCACAAAAACAAGGGAAACCCAGTCATCAGGAAAAGGCAGTTTTAAAGTATCGCTGGGTATCATGCCGGACTATACTTTCAGCGGAAGCGGTGTAAGGGTGGACGGCGTAAGTGATGGCAAACTGGCTCAGCGTACGGGTATCATGGCCGGAGATGTGATAATACAGCTGGGTGATCACCGTTTCACGGATGTCCAGACCTATATGGAAGCCTTAAGCAAATTCAAAAAAGGTGATGCCACGAAAGTAAGACTGAAGCGGGGAAATCAGGAACTTGAATTTGATATTATCTTTTAAAGCCCAAGGCCTGTTATGGCAATAAGCCAGAAATTAAAGATCGACAATGAGACCCTGGCGGAAGAGTTCTTCGAGGACTGCTTCCTGCTGGGCATTGTTGTTCCTATCAAGGACTACCAGTTCAGCTGGCAGCTGAACCATCTGCTGGGTCTTGATTTCAGGGTCAACAATGAAAAAGAGATAGAACTCACAAAAAAAAAACGTAAATATTTCTTTACCATTTTTGAATACCAGATCCCTTCCATCTCTATTACCCATTACTTATATAATAACCAGTTCGATGGGGAGTACCTGCTGCCGGAATTCAAACACCTCGACTTCCTGTGGCTCATCAAGGGTAATACCTTTAGTGCGGATGACCTGAGCATGCTTATCCAATCTATACGCTCCATACCTGGTATTCAGCTGGTGACAGAAATGGCCAATGAAAAGATAAAACACAAACAACACCTGATCTTCTGATATCAACACCTTTAGTATGTGGACCGAACAAAACAATACACTCTATAAAAAATTCGTATTCCGGAACTTCTCAGAAGCTTTTGCTTTCATGACAAGGGTAGCCCTGGAAGCTGAGAAAATGGACCATCATCCAGTATGGACCAACGTATACAACTGTGTTGAGATCTGGTTGAATACACATGATGCAGGAGATATAATAACAGATAAGGACCACAAACTGGCAGCAGCGATCGATAAGCTTATTTGCAAAACAGCATGAGCGTAGCGAATACCAGGACCAGATCAATTTTTTACGATTACTGCCTTCTCCCCGGGCTCTGTAAAACGGCCAATAGATTCCAGGTGTTTTTCCAGTCCGGTTTCCCTTAACAGTTGTTGTACTTCCGAAACTGCATAATCTGAAACTGCAATCAGTAATCCTCCATTAGTCTGCGGGTCGGGAAGCAGGTTGAAGGCCTCCATGACATTGACTCCTTTCTCAAAACTCACTTTATCGTTGTAGCTGTTCCAGTTCCGGTACGTGGAATCAGGAACAATGCGCTGGCCCAGGTATTCCCTTACTCCTTCAGCAACCGGTAATGCATGATAATATATTTCTGCTGATGTACCGCTGCCCCCGGCCATTTCGATTAAATGTCCAAGCAGGCCAAAACCTGTAACATCGGTCATGGATGTTACCCCGGAAATTTTACCAAGCGCCTCACCGATATCGTTAAGACGGGTAAGTTGTTCAATCATCACTGCCAGGTGCTCTGCCTTCAGTAACCCCCTTTTCTGGGCAGTGGATAATATACCTACTCCAAGGGGCTTTGTCAGAAAAATAGAATCTCCGGCACTGGCCCTGTCATTCCTTTTAAGATCTGTTATATTCACCAGTCCGCTTACCGCAAGACCGAAAATGGGTTCAGGAGAATCAATACTATGCCCTCCTGCCAATGGAATACCTGCTGCTGCACATACCGTCCTGCTCCCCTCCAACACCATCCGGGCCATTTCAGGAGGCAGTTTCTCCAGGGGCCATCCTAGAATAGCAATGGCCAGAACCGGTTTTCCCCCCATCGCATACACGTCACTTATAGCATTTGCCGAAGCAATACGCCCAAAATCAAAAGCATCATCCACGATGGGCATAAAAAAATCTGTGGTGGAGATCAATGCAGTTCCATTGCCCAGGTCGTATGCTGCCGCATCGTCCCTGCTGCTGTTTCCCACAAGCAGCTTTTTATTGTCCGGCATGGTCAGATTGCTTTTCAGTATCTCATCCAACACTTTTGGCGCGATCTTGCAACCACAGCCTGCACCATGTGAGTACTGGGTCAGCCTGATGTTTTCTTCCTTAATTCCTGTCATGGTTTGTTTATTTCTTTCTTCTGAATACTATGGCCGCATTCTTTTCCATATCACCGCTGAACCTGATCTCATAAATATCTTCCCCATCATGCACCACGAGCAGCCCGGTATTGGGTGGGATACTGCCCAGGTTCTCAGCATACATGATCAGCTGAATGCTGTCGGGCGTATCCGGAGTGATATATATTGTCTTACGCACCGCCCTGGTACTTAACCCCACCATGGGCATGATGACCCTTCCATTCATTAAAACACTTACCGTATCTCCATCTACTTCACCGTTATCATACAAGGTGAGGACAAGGCTGTCGGTTTTATAATAGACCGATTGTATGGTCTCTATTTTACGTTTGCTCACATCCGCTGCAGGGCCTTTCACCTCAGGAACGATTGAAGCAACAACAATTGATTTTATTTCACCTGGTTGGGTCCGGATCATCGTATCTGTTTTAACAACAGGCTTTGTTCTCACATGCTGTTGCGATAGGACCACGGCTTTGGCCCGGGCGATCGCCTTTATCTCTTCCGGATGCATTTCAACTACTGGCACAGTTCGGGTGATTGACCTGATCTCTACCGGTTTTTCCGGTTCAACAAATGAGAGTTCTTTTGCAAGCCCCAATTCCTGCAGGTGAGGCACCAGTGCAGACTGCCAGAAATCATCTTTCTTTTGCAGCCTGATGCTTCCTGTAAGCGAATGATATTCTTTGGTACGGTTTGTGGCAAAGGGTCCCGAGAGGATCATGATACTGTCGTGCGTTTCCAGGGTAAGTATGTTCAACTGGCGTACACCCTTTGCCGGCGGTATGGGATAATTGTTGGCGATTAGTTCCTGGTCTTCCACCAATATTTTATCCTCCTGCTTCCTCACCTTCACTTTCTTTACACCATAATATTCCTGGTCCCCCACAATGAAAAAGGTATGGGAATAGCCGCTGAGTTTTCCGTGGTATTCACTGAAGGCAATCTCATAACGCAGGTCCTTACCGGTGGTATCATTATGCAATACCCCTTTCCACAGACCTGTAATATCCTGTGCCGTCAACAGCAATGGCTGAAGGAACAGGCAAAGGAGGATCACAAGGTGGCCGTAACGGTGCATGATAATAGTTTTTGGGTGTTAACTTCGGTATCAACGGATGTTACGGGTATTTTATTTAAAAGGGCTGAAATATTTTCCCGGTTGTACAATCCCTTATGGTACCATTTGTCATAATAGGTCAGTAGTATGTGAAAACATTTCTTATGATCATTCCCGTGGAGAAAATTAATGGCATTCTTTGTTTCCAGGCCACCCAGCCTTTTCTCAATGCGGATAATGGCATTCACCAGTTTGTCCTTTTCAAACCTGGCATATTCAGCGGTCAGGTAATTCAGCCTTTCCTCAAAAGGGATTTCCAGGAAAAAGACCGGGCTGCTACGCATTGTATACCACAGTGGCACAGGGATCTGCAGGTTTCCAATTCGCTGGCTCTCGTCTTCCAGCCAGATGCAGGGGGATAGGGGATGGGTGCTGGCTGCCGGGTGCTGTTCCTCTGATTCCAAAGACTGCCAGCTGCCAGATGCCCATTTCAAACGCTCTGCCAGCAGGTTCTCGAACATTTCCTGTTTCGGCTGTGCCTTTTCTCCCAGCGCACCAAATGCAGACCCCTTATGATTGGCCAGTCCCTCCAGGTCAATGACGACCTGCCCTTTCTTTGCCAGTTCCTGTATGATACGTGTTTTACCGCTTCCGGTATATCCGCCGATGATACGGAAAGAATAAGGTTCATCAAATTGTGCAAGCACCCATTTGCGGTAGGCCTTGTAGCCGCCTGCCAGGGTGTAAACCTTATATCCATAGAGATCAAGCAGCCATGCAACGCCGGCACTGCGCATGCCTCCGCGCCAGCAATATACCAGTACAACCCCCAAACCCACTGAATGGGGCTTAACCGTATGTTGACTGTTGCTTTCGCTGGCAAGGGTTCCTATAATTCTTTCAACTTCTTCCACTATGAACTTCATCTTCACACCAAAGAATGTAAGGCCGATCTTCACAGCTGTTTCCCGGCTCTCTTGTTTGTACGCGGTGCCCACTACTTTTCTTTCCTCATCACTGAACAGGGGTACGTTGTATGCTCCGGGCATTTGGGCATGATTATATTCGCCGGGACTGCGCACATCCAATACAGTGTATTGCCTGGAAAGTTCAATAAATTGTGATATGGATAATTTTTGTATCGCCATGTTGTGCTGCAACGCTTTCAGCTCAGGAACGAAGTTACACAAAGTTAAATCTCCGGATAAGTACCTCAGCTAAACAGCCCTCAATAAAAGTGAGTACATTTATTCAGTGATAAAGATCATTAAACACCTGCTTCCCCTTTTTGTAGTGCAGTTCTTTACCTGGCTTGCTCTCTTTGCCCTTTGGATCTATGCAACGCCGGTCATCACCCGTTATATATTCAACAGTACCGATGCGCAAAGCCCTGCCTTTGAGAACGGCATCACCTGGGTGGGTATCTGTTTTGCATTGTATGCTACCCTGGCGGCATTCCTCGCTTTCCTGATCCCCAAATGCCTGGTCTATATCAGTAAGGAGCGATTGCATGCCATTGCCCTGCTGATCGGGGGTGTAGGTATGTTCCTGATCTTTATGATCAAGAACCAGTACCTGCTGCTGGTATCTTTTGGCTTCATAGGTATTGCATGGAGCAGTATCTCCAATATACCTTACAGCATCATCAGTGACAGTGCGCCGGAAAATAAAATGACAGCCTATTTTACTGTATTTAATTTTTCGGTGGTGATACCACAAGTGACTGCCGCCTTTTTACTGGGCTATATCAACACCCGCTTCTTCGCCGGGGAGAGCATCCATATCATTGTAATGGGTGCCTGCTCTATGTTACTGGCCGGAATGATCATGCTCTTCATAAAAGGCAGAAACTGGCAAAGCGAATAAAAGAGAACCCTTCAACTCCGTTCAGGATGAGGAGAAAAAGAGTCTTACCGGCCTGAACCTTTTATCTCTTTTGTATGCCAATCGAAAAAGCCGGTGAATCCATCACCGGCCTTTACATAATATTTTGTGAATTCTTCCATCACCCCATCCTCTTCATGTTACCATTCTGCATAACCGAACATTTATCCGTTCATTGAGGTCAGGAACTCTGCATTATCCTTTGTACCCTTCATATTCTTCAACAACACATTGATCGCTTCTTCAGGATTCATGTCGGCCATATGCTTACGCAATACCCACATACGCTGAAACGTATCCTTGTCCAGCAACAGGTCATCACGGCGGGTGGATGATGATACGATATCAATGGCAGGATAAATTCTCCTGTTCGATAATTTGCGTTCCAGTTGCAGTTCCATATTACCTGTTCCCTTGAATTCTTCAAAGATCACTTCATCCATCTTACTGCCAGTATCTACCAGCGCAGTTGCGATGATGGTAAGGGATCCGCCGTTCTCAATTTTCCTGGCTGCGCCAAAGAACTGTTTGGGTTTCTGCATGGCATTGGCTTCCACACCACCGCTCAACACCTTGCCACTTGAAGGGGCAACCGTATTGTGTGCCCTTGCCAAACGTGTGATGGAATCCAGCAGTATCACTACATCATGCCCACACTCTACAAGGCGCTTGGCTTTTTGCAGGGCAATGGTTGAAACCTTCACATGTTTTTCAGCAGGTTCATCAAAAGTGGAAGCAATCACCTCCGCTTTCACACTGCGTTCCATATCAGTAACCTCTTCAGGCCTTTCATCCACCAGCACCACCATCAGGTAACATTCCGGGTGGTTCTCTGCAATGGCATTAGCCAGTTCTTTCAGCAGCATGGTCTTACCCGTTTTGGGCTGGGCATCTTTAGAGTGACCATTGAGCGTCGCACTGAAGCGACGATTTTATTGCCGGCTATCGCGACCGCCTCCAATTTGATCTCTTTCGGAACAAAGATTTTGTCCACAACGTCGAA
>JANYAL010000199.1 GCA_025361325.1 Bacteroidota bacterium | reverse complement strand
CTGACTATGACGCCTTTTCGGATTTGGCATGACTTATGTTTTATTATGTTTAATACTTGTTTTAAAACCTGATACTTTATACCGTATGCCGGATAATTGTTGCCGGAACCCGGCTTGTTGTTCAAATATTGAACTCCGTTCTTCTATCCGCACAACTTTCCAACTGCCACCTGCTACTTTTTCTTCTTCCTGAACTGCTCCAGACCCTTCCACAACTGGTTGGCATTTGTCTCCTGCTCCTTCACTTCCATCAGTTTCAGCTTTTCCAACACTTCTGTATTACATTGCGGGCCCCCCATTTTGTCCTCACTGCACATCTTCTGTATCGGAAAGCTCAGTAATACAAATTCATAGATCCAGTCGCTGATATCCACATGGCTCTCGGTACGGGATATATAATACACGTCGGGATCCTCTTCCTGCTCGTTCATCTCATCGGGGTTCTCCACCAGTTTTACCAGCATGTTGAACTCGTCCCAGATATCCATGTTCAGCGGGTTGCCACATCGGTCGCAGGTAACATCCGCATTGCCACCGATCTCGAATTTCAGCAGCATAAAACTGCTTTTCTTGTCCAGGTGCAACTTTATGTTGGCCTGGCAATGTGTGAAATCGGGGTGCCCTTTTTCTGCAAAGAACTTGTCATCCACTATATAGTTAAACTCATGAATCCCGGGCTTCAACCCCACGAAAGCGATCTCAAATGCCCGTTTACTCGCCATAACGGATGGTTTAAAGGACGGCAAAGGTAGGGAGAATAAGGGAAAAATGGAGAAATAGTTGGATTAATATGAAAATGTGCAAAGGGCATATACCCAAGTGTAGAATTCCTTTCTATTCCTGAACTCCATTCACCTTTCGCCTGCACTGTAATCTCTTAAATTAGTTTTCCATATTTCTTTATCAGGCATTAACATTGAATTAAAGTCATTTCATTACTTTTAACGCCGTGAAAAACAAGCGTTTACTTATAATAACAGGAATACTGCTGGTCCTGGTAACAGGGGTGAGGATCTATTCGGGCAATGCCACGAGGGTAGAAGAGGGCTATTCAAATGACTTTTATCCGCCCCTTGCGGCCTTTTTAAGACGGCTGCTGGGATGGGTGCCATTCAGCTTTGGGGATATACTCTATGGACTGGCGGGTGCCTGGCTGCTGTGGAAATTCATACGGGTGATCATAGCCGTCATCAAAAAAAGAGTAACCTGGGTGGGCCTGTTACGCGGGTTATTACAGCTCGTCATCATCTTCCTTGTGGTAAGCCTCGCTTTCAACATTTTATGGGGCATCAACTATAAAAGAAAAGGAATTGCCGAACAACTGCAGTTATCTCCTGGTCAGTACAATAAGGATGACCTGAAGGAACTGAACCAGTTACTGGTACAATAAGTAAATATTGCCAAACAGTCCTTGCTGAATAGCGGAGAAGGGTACCCGCCGCCCGACACAGTATTTAAAAAAGTGCAGGACGCTTATAATACCCTTGGCAGCATGTACCCCTTCCTGCAGTATCATACCATCTCCCTTAAACCATCCATCTGGGGATGGCTGGGCAACTATACCGGCTTCACGGGCTATTATAATCCCTTTACCGGCGAGGCGCAGGTGAATACCACCGTTCCCAAATTCCTGCTGCCTTATATAGCCTGCCATGAAGTGGGGCACCAACTGGGTTATGCCAAAGAGAATGAGGCCAATTTTGTGGGATACCTCGCTGCGGCTGCCTCCAACGATACAAGCTTCCATTACTCCGTTTACCTCGATCTGTTCATTTACAGCAACCGCAACCTCTATCGTACTGATACGTCTGCAGCCCGTGTATACAGCAAACAGCTGATCCCCGCTGTCCGGGCCGACCTGATTGAACTAAAGGATTTCTACCGCCGGCACCAGAATCCCATTGAACCCTTTATCCGCTGGGCCTATGGCAAATACCTCGAAGGCAATGAACAGCCAGAGGGCATGCTTAGTTATGATGAAGTTACGGGTTACCTGATATCTTACTATAAGAAATACAGGAAGATATAAGGTTGAAAGTTTGAGAACCCTGTGTAATTGAAAACCTGAAGAATTTGAAGGATTGATCTCTAACCTTCAACACCATTTATTGAAAATTAAGCTTCTTCCTGAATGAGGCATCATAGATAACAGAAGCTTCAAAATAATCCAGCCAGCCTTGCAGCATCTTCTCCTCCCCGGGCTCCAGGTTGTTGAAGAAGATGGCCATCTCGTATTTGGTATTACCCGTCGTGATCAGGTAAAGCACGTGTGTCAATACAAATGCCGTGTTGCCACCTTTGATCCCCATATGTTTAAAGGCTTTTTTATAGGTCTCGTTCTCCATCGGGAATTCCATGACCTCGCTGATCACTTTAAAGGCGCTGTCATTCAGGAAATTCCGGTTATTCAGTATGCTTGCGAGGTGCACATAATCTCTGGTGGTGGAGGCCGGAAGGCGACTGCTCCAGAGCCGCTGCATGTCCATGGAGAGGTCCTGCGGGCGGAACGTAGCCTTGAACATCTTATTGAACTTGAGCTGCGTGTGCATGGCGTTCACATACTTTACATAATTCTCCGGGGATAATTTACTGATGGCTTTCAGGATCTTGTCTTCATTGAGTCCCTTGGGATTCTGGTACAGAAACAGCGAGGAGGCCAAAGGATAAATGTCCGTATGGCTCTTCAGACCAAACAGGTTGATATTGCTTTTTATATTATTTATGCCCAGCAGGTCCATCAGGTATTCTGCATTGGCATTACTGCTGAACATGATCATGCCCCGGGCCACGTCTATCAGTCTCACACTGTCATTGCTGATATGGTTCTGTTTCTTCTCATATTCCAGCCATTTGGGATGCGCGTCGCCATCCGTACCAGGGAGGTAGTATTTGTCCAGTTCATCCAGGGCCACTTCACTGTTCTTGAACAGAAGCCCGTCGCCCACCTGCTTGGCGAATTCCACCGCCACCAGCATTTTTACCGTACTGGCCAGGGGCATTAGTTGCGTCTCATTCAGGTACGCGATGATGGTGTCGTTGCGGGTGATATAGAGGGAGGCCCTGTCCTTGTTGGTCTTGATAAAGTTGAGAAAGGAATCTGCCACCGCAGGTTTTAACTGGGCCGTGCTGAATGTACTAATGAAGAAACTTAAACTTATGAATGATATGGTAATGAAACGCATGGAGACCTTCATGGAAGAATGATTTGCTGCAAAGATAAATTAGATAAATCACTAACAAACTAAAAGAACAGTCATACCGGGGCCAGGCTTATTTGTCAGCAGAGAAAAAGGAGACTTCGTTAAAAGCTGTTTTTCCACATCATACTTTCCACCGGCTTATTGTGCTGCCCGCTGTATTTGGCGTTATTTTTCTCGTTGTACTTCACCTCTATCTCCCCGTCCACCGGGAAGTAAATGAGCTGCCCGATGGGCATGCCTGCGTACACCCGTACCGGCTGTTTTACGGAGATCTCCAGGGTCCAGTTGCCGCAGAAGCCTACATCTCCCTTGCCCGCCGTGGCATGGATGTCGATGCCCAGCCGGCCCGTACTGGATTTGCCTTCGAGAAAGGGTACATGGGCATGGGTTTCGGTATATTCCTCAGTCACACCCAGGTAAAATTCATGTGGGTACAGCACGATCCCCTCTTCCGGTATCTCAAAATGTTCAATGGTATTGTGTTTTTTGGCATCCAGTTCTTTGCTGGTATACCTTGCCAGGTATCTTCCCAGGTGTACGTCGTAACTGTTGCTGCCCAGGCATTCCCTGTCGTAAGGATCTATTTTGATGGTGCCTTTGGCTATTTCTTCGAGGATTCTCTTATCACTCAGGATCATATTTGTTCCGGTTTACAGGTATAGGGTTCAAGGTTAAAGCTTTGTTGTTTACTGTTTTTTGTTCACATTCAATAAGAACCTGTTTCATGCTATATTTTAGCTG
>JANYAL010000161.1 GCA_025361325.1 Bacteroidota bacterium | reverse complement strand
CACACTGCGTTCCATATCAGTAACCTCTTCAGGCCTTTCATCCACCAGCACCACCATCAGGTAACATTCCGGGTGGTTCTCTGCAATAGCATTAGCCAGTTCTTTCAGCAGCATGGTCTTACCCGTTTTGGGCTGGGCAACAATCAATCCGCGCTGGCCCTTACCGATTGGTGTGAACAGATCCATGATACGGGTACTGTAATTATCCGATCGGGTGCAAAGCATCAGTTTCTCGAAAGGGAATAAAGGTGTCAGGTAATCAAAGGGCACCCGGTCACGTACTTCTTCCGGCGATTTACCATTGATGGTCTCCACTTTAAGGAGGGCAAAATATTTTTCCCCTTCTTTCGGCGGACGCACACTCCCATATACGGTATCGCCGGTTTTCAGGCCGAATAATTTGATCTGTGATGGCGAAACATATATGTCATCGGGTGAAGACAGGTAATTATAGTCGCTGCTCCTCAGGAACCCATAACCGTCGGGCATCATTTCCAGTACCCCTTCGCCCAGAATAACGCCATCGAACTCTATATTGAAGGCGGGCTGTTCGCGGTGCTTCGGGTACTGTTTCACCAGCATGGAAGAATCATCACCCATCACCACTTCAGGCTGTTGCACATCTTCCTCCTGGAGCATCTGTGCTATTGCCGGGGGAATGGAACTTTGCTCATCGGTAATCGGTTGCAGGAATTCTTCTTCCTCTTCTTTGGGCGCCTGCTGCTTCAACGGTTTTTTTTCAGGTTCCGGTTTTTTATGCCTGGCCGCTACGGGTTCTTTTTTGTGCGCTGCCTCCTGAACCACTTCGGCTTCTTCAGTGCTGTGCGCAGTGGAGGCCTTTATGATACGTTTACGCTTGGGCTTTTCATCTTCAGTCTTTCCGGGAGCATTCATAATGGCTTGTTTATCCAGGATCTTGAACACCAGATCCTGTTTGTTAAGTTTTTTTGCATTGGGTACTTGCAGTTGTTCTGCAATATCTAGCAGTTCAGGAACGAGCAGATCGTTCAATTGTAAGATGTCGTACATAGGTAATAGAAAGTGATTTCTTCAAAAAATCCGGTCTTAAGTCTTTGAAATTATCCCGGTAACTACCGGGGAGATTTATTTTGGTGGACTACTGAATGTCTGATAAAGAGAATGATTGGATAAACTTATCAGCCTGTTCCTTCGCAAAAATAGTCCTTTTTTCACAAAATGCAATTTTTTTTAGGATTTCACAAGACGCATTTTACCCCAATGCACCGGGAATCGGTAAAGGAGCTGACGCATGTAAATGCTGTAAATTTATCGATTAGTACAGACCAAAAATCAGCGAAATCATCATATCCTTTATTCTGTGGTTATATTTGCACCCTTAAACCGAAATTATGTTCAATACAAGGACCCGGATCAGGGAAATGCTGGGAGCTGAAAGGACCGGCTATGAAGCCACCGTTATGGGATGGGTGCGCAGTTTCCGCAACAACCAGTTCATAGCGCTCAATGACGGAAGCACCAATAATAACATACAGGTGGTGATTGCACTGGGCATGCTGGATGAAATTACACTTAAGCGCATCACCACCGGTGCCTGTATCAAAGCCATTGGGGAAGTGATCCCTTCGATGGGCAAGGGCCAGAAATTAGAACTTAAGGCTACTTCCGTAGAGATACTGGGCGATTGTGATGCAGAAAATTTTCCGTTGCAACTGAAGAACCGCCCCAGCCTGGAATACCTGCGCGAGATTGCCCACCTGCGTTTCCGCACCAATACCTTCGGCGCCGTTTTTCGTATACGCCATGCTTTAGCATTTGCCATCCATAAATTCTTCAATGATAAGGGATTTGTATACCTGCATACGCCCGTCATTACAGCCAGTGATGCGGAAGGTGCGGGTGAAATGTTCAAAGTGACCGCTTTACCCCTTGACGGAAGCGCCCCTAAGAACGAGGATGGGTCCATAAACTTTAGAGAAGATTTCTTCGGCCGGCCCACCAACCTCACCGTGAGCGGGCAACTGGAAGGAGAACTGGCGGCCATGGCCCTCAGCGACATCTATACATTCGGGCCCACTTTTCGCGCGGAGAACAGCAATACCACCCGCCACCTGGCCGAGTTCTGGATGATAGAACCCGAGATGGCCTTTTATGACCTGGAAGACAATATGAACCTTGCCGAGGAATTCATCCGCTACCTGATACGGTATGCACTGGACAACAATACGGAGGACCTGGCATTCCTGGCCCAGCGCCTGGACGAAGAAGAGAAACAAAAGCCCCTCACCGAGCGTAGTGAGATGGGATTGATGGAGAAGCTGGATTTTGTGGTCAACAACAATTTTGAGCGTTTGACCTATACCGATGCCATCACCATTCTCATGGAAAGCAACCACAATAAGAAAAAGAAATTCCAGTACCCTATTGAAGCCTGGGGGGTCGATCTGCAAAGCGAACATGAGCGCTACCTGGTGGAAAAGCATTTCAAAAAACCCGTGATACTGACCAACTACCCGGCAGCGATCAAGGCCTTTTACATGCGGCAGAACGATGACGGCAAAACCGTTGCCGCCATGGATATCCTGGCACCGGGCATCGGTGAAATCGTAGGCGGTTCACAGCGGGAAGAACGGCTCGATAAATTACTCGGGCGTATGGAAGAGATGCACATTCCCCGGGAAGACCTCTGGTGGTACCTCGATACGCGCAGATTCGGTGCCTGCCCGCATGCAGGATTCGGGCTGGGCTTTGAGCGACTTGTTCAGTTCGTTACCGGGATGGGGAATATCCGGGATGTGATTCCTTTCCCGAGGTACCCGAAGAGCGCAGATTTCTAGGCTAGGGGGATATACGGACTATGTGGTTAATGGAGAAAAAAGAGTTTGGATCATTAGGTCTTTCTTTTCTCGTTTCTATTTTGTACGCTTAGTATATCATTACCTTTCCTTTTAAATTTTCATCCATGATTAAAAAACTGATCACCATCACCCTTTTACTGGCGGCTACTTTTGGCTCCGCACAGGATAAACCGGCCTATGTACTCTTCAATGCCGGGGGCAAGAAAGTGGGTTATCAGAAAATGGTCAGGAAGCTTACACAGCAGGATATTGTGTTGTTCGGCGAATTCCACAACAACCCGATATCGCACTGGATGGAATTATCCCTGGCGAAAGACCTTGCGGCCTTTACCGAAATGGTATTTGGCGCAGAGATGTTCGAAGCCGATAACCAGCAGCCATTGAATGATTACCTGTCCGGAAAGATCAACGACAGTGTACTGGAAACCGCAGCCCGGCTGTGGAAAAATTACAAGACCGATTATGCGCCACTGGTGAATTTCGCCAAAGAAAAGAAAATACCCTTCATTGCTACAAATATCCCAAGGCGTTATGCTGCCATGGTTTCAAAAGGAGGCTTTGGGGCATTGGATACCCTGTCGTCATTGGAAAAGACCTGGATGGCCCCCCTGCCCATGGATTACGATTCCACCCTGCCGGGTTACAGGAAGATGGTGCAGACCATGGCCGGTCACGGCGGGCCCAACCTGCCGCGCGCCCAGGCCAGTAAGGATGCCACCATGGCCTGGTCTATCCTACAGCACCTTAAACCCAACACCATCTTCCTGCATTTCAACGGAGCCTACCATTCTGAGAATTATGACGGTATCAACTGGTACCTGAAAAGAAAACATCCCGAACTCCGGATCGTCACCATTACAACCGTATCGCAAAAGGACCTGAATAAACTGCTGGACGAAAACAAGGGAAAAGCAGATTATATCATTGTGGTGGATACAGACATGACAAATACGTACATCCCTGTTCCCTAAAGAAGAACCCGAATCGAAGCACAGCTCATCATGAGTAAGTATTGCGAGCCGAAACCTCAGTAATAAATTCCTTTAGCTGATCTTAAACGCTCAAAGCCCCCTGTAGTGGCCTTCAGGGGGTATTATAATGTAGCCATATCGATCACGAACCTGTACCGTACATCTCCTTTCAGCATTCGCTCATACGATTCATTTATATCTTTGATGGCGATGACCTCAATGTCGCTTACAATATTGTGGGCTGCACAGAAGTCCAGCATTTCCTGCGTCTCGGGAAGTCCGCCGATGAGGGAACCCGCGATGCTCTTGCGGCCGAATATCAGGTTAAAGGCCGGAACCACGGCCGGTGAAGACGGGGCACCCACACATACCATCACCCCGCTGGTATGCAGCAGGCCCAGGTAAAAATTATAATCATGGTCGGCAGATACGGTATCCAGTATAAAATCAAAATATCCTTTTACGGCGTTCACCTGTTCGGTATCGCTGGTGAGCACGAATTTATGCGCACCCAACCGGTTGGCATCTTTTTCCTTGGAGGCTGTATGACTCAGCATGGTAACTTCGGCACCCATGGCCACAGCCAGTTTTACACCCATATGACCCAATCCGCCTAGTCCCAGTACACCCACTTTTGTTCCCTTGCCCACTTTCCAGTGCCGCAGGGGCGAAAAGGTGGTGATGCCCGCACACAACAAGGGCGCAGCACCATCCAGCGGTAGTTTATCGGAGATATGAAGTACAAAGTCCTCATGTACAGTAATGGATTTGCTATAGCCGCCGTAGGTATACCCGCTGCCGTCCTTTTCCATTCCATTATAGGTACCCACCATGCCGTTGGAACAGTATTGCTCCAGCCCGTCCCTGCAATTATCGCATTCGCGGCAACTGTCTACCAGGCAACCTACACCAGCATGGTCGCCCACCCTGAATTTCTTCACATGATCCCCTACTGCAGTAACTTTCCCCACAATCTCATGCCCGGGCACGCAGGGATACGTGGTATTGCCCCATTCATTGCGGGCAGTGTGCAGGTCGCTGTGGCAAATCCCGCAATAGAGGATCTCTATTTGCACATCATGCAACCCGGGATCCCTGCGATTAATGGTATGGGGGGCTAATGGTGATGTGGCGCTTTTTGAGGCGTAAGCTTTTGTTGAAGGCATATTTTGTAATTTTTAGGTTTATAACAAACCTACACTTAAAAAGTTGGAGAACTTAAAAAAAATAAGATAATGAATTTGAAAACATCAGAAGCTTTTTACTTTATGAAATATCTTTGCAGGATGAAACATATGCTCCTTGTGCCATTGCTCCTCTTTTCCACACTCATACATGCCCAAAAAACAGAACAGGGCGATTCCAAAGCCGTGTATGATGCCGAACAAAAAAGACTTGCCGAAACCATTGGAAAACCTTACCCCGCTTTCTCCGTTAAAACCGACAGTGCTACCATCAGCAATGAATCAGGCAGGGGAAAAACGGTATTTATTAATTTCTGGTTCGAGTCCTGCGCACCCTGTATCGCGGAATTCGATGCACTGGAAAAAATGTATGAAAAGCTAAAGGACAGCAGCAATATCATATTCCTTGGGTTGACATACGAGACACCCGAAAAGATAAAGGCCGTTAAGAAAAGATTCGGGATTACCTGGCCTATGGCGCATATTTCCATGTCTGAATGCTACCGCCTGAACATGAACAACGGCTTCCCTACCAGCATCATCCTGGATCACTCCGGAATGATTAGCTATATTCATACCGGGGGCAGTACAGTGAAAGATGTGGCAGATGAATTTGTCAGGACGGAACTCTATCCGAGGCTTGTAAAGGAGTAGGATTAAAGAGCGTATAATGGGTTTAGGGAGAAACCTTATTGTTCAAAAGCCGGTATAGGGTAATGCATAGAAATTTCCAGTATCAGCTAACTGTTTACTTTTCTAATTTCAAAAGTTATATCAAAAATCAGAGTACCCTACCCACTGCCCATCTGCCTTCCATATGTCAAAGAACTAACTAATCATCACCTCAACCGATCATGCATTTTAAACTAACGTTGAGAAGCATGCATCTCAACACGAAAAAATCTGCCCATCTGCCAGCAAACATACATTCCAAAACAAACAAAAACTTCAACCCTGTCGCAATTGGCGGAATTGGCGGTGAGCGCCTGGTATTTATTCTGTTTTCTTTAGGTCAGGTAGTGTACTACAAGGGGACTACAAGGGTACAACAAGCTGTTTTTGGCTCCAAATACACTCCAAGTACCCTATTTGAACCCCGGATGACCGGACCATGAGATTGGATACAGCCCGCCCGGGGGACAGGTAGGACGGGGACAGTCAGAATAACAATTAAAGGGTTTTGCTATTTTTTATTGTTTTAAAACGGGTAACATCATCGGCCCCAATTTATCGGCCCATACTTTATATTCCAGTCCGGATGGATGCAATCCATCAACAGCGATCAGGCCTGGAACAGAACGGGCCAGGCGGGTGGAAGGCGTGATATCAAGGTAGGGGCAACCATAAGCCAGCGTTACATCTCTGTTGATGGTATTGAACATGTCGATCTCCATGCGTATACGTGCCGTATCCGATCCGGAGGCAAACGGGGTTACACTGTAATCTGGAATGGACAGCACAAATACATGCTGCTTTTTCCCGTTGGCAATACGCAACGAAACATCAAGAAGGCCGGTAAAACGCTGACGGTAACCCGTGGTGTCGTGCAACTGGTACTCATCGTTCACACCAATAAGCAGGCTCACCACATCATAATGGCCGGGG
The DNA here is from genome assembly GCA_025361325.1 of Bacteroidota bacterium. Lineage (GTDB taxonomy): Bacteria > Bacteroidota > Bacteroidia > Chitinophagales > Chitinophagaceae > Ferruginibacter. The sequence goes on along the minus strand of JANYAL010000161.1, from coordinate 5,897 downwards.
TTCTGCGCCTGGATAGCGTTCATCAGCACGGTGGTGGTCCAGCCCGTAGTGGCAATATAATCCGGTGAATTGATGCTGATGCCGTTTTGCCGGAGCCAGCTGGTGGTTTGTTCAGGAAAGCGGTCACCCGAAGATACGCTCTGACCGATCGTGTAAGAATCGCCCAGGGCAAGCCATGACTTCACGGCAGTAAATACAGGCGGTGTAACATAGATTGTAGTGTCTTTCTTGTTACAAGCCAGGCATGAACCACATACCAGGAGGTGCAAAAGCAATTTCATATATTATTTACAAATTAAAGCAATAAAGGTTTAAAGGCGTCTATTGACTTCTTATGTACGAAGCAGCACACTACCGGGTTCTCATCAACCGTTATTTATTTGAGGTATCATATACAAATGAGTACACTTGATCTGTTCCCGGATCAGCTTTGTGAAACTTTGTGCAACTCCTTTGTGCTGCTTGGTGGTACAAAAAATAATACCACGGGGTTACTCAAAGAGCTACCTGGATGTACTTAGATACTTTATTCATTATTTTTGCCTCAAACGATACCGTTTACGTCTTCAATTAATGAAAATCCCCCGCCGCATACGCAATGCCTTTTATTCCCCCGGGCTCATTTATTCCGTCATGCGTAATATAAAAGAGCAGAAGCAATTCATCCGGGAGACCATCACCCCCCAACTGAAAGCAGCCGGAAAAGAAGCCGACGGCAGCATGGATGACCGCGACTTTAAAAAGATCACGGGTTACTACGGTCTGGCTGTTCCCGCAGTTCTGGGTCGTGCATTCTGTGCGCTCCGGGGCCGGCCTATGACCTATCTGGAAAGGAACGCCTCCACCTGCCAGGGCGTGATCACCGGGCTGGGAGATGATTTCTTCGATAAACGTATGGTGAGTAATGAAGCGCTCCGCATGATGATAGATCAGCCACAACTTTTTGATGGGGGAGATGCCTATGAAAAACTTTCACTGCAATACCTGAAGACAGCCCTGTCCAGCGTACCCGATCCTAAAAAGATGCAGGAGCAGTTAGGAAAAGTGTACCAGGCACAGGTAAGGAGCAGGAGCCAGTCGGTACCGGGACTATCATACGAAGAGATCCTGGATATCACCATTCAAAAGGGTGCTGAATCACTACTTTTCTACCGCACCGCTTTTTCCAATCCGATGGATATAAGGGAAGAAAAGGCGCTCTATTGCCTGGGCGGACTGATGCAGTTGAGCAACGATATCTTTGATGTGTACGAGGATCAGCAACAGGGAATAAACACTTTACTGACAACAGCAAAGAACATTGGTCCCATACGTACGCTGTTCCTTTCATTGATGCAGATGGGATATCAAGCGGCCAAGAGAACAAGGTACCCCAGGCGCAATGTTAAACACTTTATCGACATCATCTCCATAGCCATCTTCAGCCGCTGCCTCGTTTGTCTCGACCAGTTGGAAAGCAAGGAGAAACAATCAAATAATGTGTTCGCCCCGGACAGGTATAAACGAAAGGACCTGGTTTGTGATATGGATACGGTGATGAACAAGTGGCGGTCGGTACGGTATCACATAAAGTATGCGGGTTAAATAAACCTTAATCGCTTCGCTTATATTTTCCCGATTACCGCGCTCACCAACTCCCCCTCATAACCCCGCTGCAATAAATGCGCCTGCAGTTTCTTTTTCCGGATGAAGACATTCTTCTCGCCCTTCAGCATTTTTAATTTTTGATCGGATAGTTTTTGAAGTGTTCTTAAATAATCATCCTCATGAATGGCTTTTAGTGCTTTCCTGATACAGTATTCACTTACCTGCCTTTGCTTAAGTTCGTACCTGATCTTCACCTTCCCCCATTGTTTGATGCGGAACCTGCCCCCGGCAAACTGGATGGCAAAGCGTTCCTCGTTGAGGTAATTTTCTTCGATGAGCTGCGACAGGATATGATCTACGTCCTTTTTATGAAGACCAAAGCCATATAGTTTTTCCTTCACCTCGCTGTGGCAACGCTCCTGGTAAGCGCAATAATGCTTGGCTTTGGGGAGGGCCTGGTCGGGGGTGTATGTGGGTTTGGACATGGAAAACAAAATTAAGCTATTCGGGTAACAGAAAATAAGAGAGAAAGGAGGGTGTTTTACATTTTTACTATCACTGGCGATAAGCCTACTGTATGAAATTATTATTTGTAGCTGTATGGATATAAAACATTCTTTTTATGAAAAAGCTAATCACAGCAGCATTATTGATTGTGTTTTTCACATCCATTGTATGGATACCCCAAATAAGCACGGCACAGGTAAACCAGCGGATCCTGTGTTTTATATCTGTTGAAGGCAGCCAGCAGGGAATGATCAAAGGGGATTGCAAAGAGAAAGGAAGGGAAGGAAAGATCGCAGGGTATGGATATACCTATAACATTGTCTCGCCGAGGGATCCGCAGTCGGGCCTTCCCACCGGCCGAAGGGTGCAAAACGGCATCACCATTACCAAAACCATCGGCATCTCCACTCCTAAACTGTTCCAGGCGTTGAACAGCAATGAGGTATTGAAAAATGTAACCATCGAATTCTGGGGAAGTACAATGAATGCTGCCAGTGGCAGTGGCATGGAAACAAAATATTATACCATCAAACTAACCAACGCCAGTATCAGCCGCATCAACCAGTTTGGTGGATCAAGTGCCGTAGAGAAGAACCTGAAGACCGACCAGGCCATGGAGGAAGTTACCTTCACCTACCAGAAGCTTGAAATGGAGGGTTCGGAGGGAGGTGTAACAACCTCAGCCATGGAAGACTGGAATATCAATCACTAAGTCTTAGCGGGTATTTTTTTTCACATAAAATACCAGTGGCTCGCTTCTGCCCTCTCCATTTCCATCGGTTTGGGTGATGGGTAGCCCTTGGCCATCCAGCGTCTGTATGGTCCAGATGAACAGCATACCCTTGCGGGTTTCATGCAGGGGATCGGGCGGGGCAGAGAATGCAGTGTCTTTAAAATCAAAACTTATTTGCGGACGCCAGATATACTGTGTTGCATTCACGATATTCTGATCCAGCAAGGGTTGATTGCTCCGCAGCGCCTGTACAGGGCTCTGATGTTCAAGCACTTCAAATACCTGGATATGGTAAGTGACCGGCTGAGTCGATCGCGGCGATACCGGCGACCAGCGGAATGTAATGGCGGTCTGTGCCGCTGCAGCATCAAGGGCCTCTTCGTTATAAGGTTTCATCAAAACTGGCAATTGGGTTGAGGCCAGGTAAAAGCTCTTGCAGATGGTAGGCGATAAGGGGGTAAAGTCCACGGGACGAACCAACGTAACACAAAGCATATAATTATCGCTGGGAAGCTTACCGCTCCGTTGCAGCGATGTCCTGTACTTACCGGTAAAGATCATATTCTCCAAAGGGACCACATCAGCGGCATACAATATAGTACCGGCCGAGACGGCACTTGTATAGATGTTTGCCATGCTCAGGTTGTTAGAGCCGATAACAGTGCCATCTGTAGTTTTAATTTCAGCTTTTACGATGAATTTCTGCGGGGGCAGGCCGGGTTGACCGTTCACGATCAAAGTAAGCACTTCACGGTGGCTGGCCCATTCGGCGAGGTTGGCAGGAGGGGTAGAACTAAGTATAAGATCGGCCTTGAGCTGTGCAATCGTACACAGGCTTACCAGGCAGGTTAATGATAAAAGAAACAGTTTCTTCATGATGTTATTTTTTATTGCCTGCGGCTGCTGTAAAACTGTATCGGAGGCCCGTCCGGAAATTGCTTTCCAGGTAATTGGCACCGTTGGGGGTTATCTCGTTCCCGTATTTGAAATAATTGGTGGTCATGAAATTGGTCCAGGTCAGTTTCTTGTTCAGTTTAACATCCACATTGCAAGATGCGATGAAATTACCGTTGCTGCTGAAACTGTTCAGTTTGCCGATGGTATATTGCAGTTGTCCGCGTAACCGTACTTTCTTTTTGGCCATCGGTATGCTCAGGCCACTGCTGATGGTGGTGAGCGACATTTTCACGCCCGGCACATCATTGTAAAAGTAGAGTATGCTGAAATCGGGCGTGGCTTCCTTCGTAAAGAAAGTGGGTACATACGTAAGCAGGGCGGTATGCGTATTGTTGGAGGTGGTGGCGCCGCTGATGACATCCCGCTCATTGTACTTGCTGTAGTTGTAACTCAGGCTGAGCAGGTTGTTCATCTTACTGTTGCTCCAGGTGAACGTGGGATTGATACCCAGGTCATTGCTCACGTTCCTGATTCCGAAAGGATTAATGCCGCTTGCTGTCTGAAAGCCGAAATTATTATAGCTCAGGTTCAGGCTCCACCGCTCGCTGAACTGGGTGAACCAGTTCAGGTTGGCTATTAATTGTGTGGCCCTGAGCGAGGTATTACTTACATTGTTAACCCGTTGCCCCAGGCTGGCCACCACATTCATCTTGTACGATTGATTTTTGTCCTTCCAGGCATTGAAACGGGTATTCAGCGTATAATCGAGTCTGTCAGACTGCTGGTACGGATAACCGGTGGTCTGAAAACCTGCGCCCAGGTATTTCGTGGAGATGCCTATATCAAAGTTCTTCGACCTTTTTCCGAAAGCTCCCTGTGCCGCATAATCAGCAACAGTGGAAGTATGAGCGTCTATAAACGGTTTCAGGGAACTTCGGGAAGTATCCAGGGGCGTGGTAAGATCCTTCGTGAACACCGACCTGGCACCTTCTGTCTTTAGGTACCAGCCTTGTTTAAAATATAATTCATACTGAATGCTCATCACAAATCCTTCCTGCGGTTTGATGGTCAATGGAGGCGGAGAAGACGATATGGGTACATCCTTTCCTTTGGCGACATTGAAAGCCACCCGGTATCTGCCCTCCTTTTCATTCCCCAGCTGAAACATCCAGTTCTTTCGTTTAAAGGCACCTGTTACAGTGGGTGGCCCGGCAAAATAATTAATACCCTGCTGTGATATCCCGTCAAAGAATTTAATACGCCAGGCCTTGGGTCGCAGATCAAAACCAGCGCCAAAGATGCCAATATCGCCGGTAGAGAGATCAGAGTATTTCAAGTATTGCGTACCCAGCTGAAGCTCGGCCCATTTGTATTTGGGGTTCACCCCAAAATTATTCATCGGGTTGGTGATGTACTGTCCGAAGTTCTGCTTGATGATACCGGAATAGGGTCCTGCAAAATTGGTGGGCTTGGCCGCAAAATTGAAATTAAAGGGTATGCTCCAATTGGCACCAAACTTCAGGGTGGGTGTAAAATTGAACAATACCTGGTTCCATGGTTTACGAGCAGCATAACCCATCCAACTGGCAGGATCCCGGTTCAACCCATACCCTTCATACGAAATACCCATGTTGCCGGAAATGGAAAAAGCAGGTGGTTTTATCTGGGCATAGCTGTATTCTGCTATCAAAGCCGGCAGTAATAGTATGGTCAGGATCTTAATTCGTAGCATGGAAAATGCAGTTATGGGTATAAGTATCTATTTGTTTCACGCAATGAAGAAAAGGAAGCGCACAGAAGCAAAGTAGTATTGCCACTTTATGGATCTTAGCCTCTATGCATGAAATTCATTATTTCTTTTTTATCTCCACCTCAAAACATACAACCACTTCACATTCCCTGCACTGCTCATCTCTGAAGGTAAACTTCACACAGATCCTTCCCTTCAATTCGCAGCAGTCGATCAAAGGCGGCGGCGGCACTATAAATTTAATACCAATAGGACTGCTGACAGAGAAGGAGGTTCCGTTATTCCAGATCACTTCCCTCGGATTCTGATATACTGCTGCACCCGTTGGCATAAACAGCGAAGTAGTGGCCCCCCCGAATAACGTGATCCTGGGCGGAACGGATCCGATATTCCCTGCACTGCTGATACTGGCCCAGGTAAAGG
>JANYAL010000146.1 GCA_025361325.1 Bacteroidota bacterium | reverse complement strand
CCTTTACGGATCTGGTCCTGCTTCTTGCCATCGCGGGTGATTGGGCCTGTAGCAGCCCAGTCGCCATTGTACTGATTCATCTGGCCGATCTTTTCCTCCAGGGTCATCAGTTTAAGTACCGAGTCAACCCGCTCGTCAATGGTATGTTGTTGCGCCGTGCAGAACAGAACAGGTGCTGCTGCCAGCAGCAGCGTATAAGATATCTTCGCCGAAAAATATTTCATGTCACGAAGATAAAGAGGATCAGGTCATTTCAACCAGTTAACCGTACCGGTCTTTACATCTCTGGAATTACCTCCGATCATGACCTGGAATTTACCGGGCTCCCAGTCGTACTTCAGGTCATAATTGTAGAATTTCAGGTCAGATGTTGTGATATTGAAAGAAACGGTCTTTGATTCACCGGCTTTGAGCGAGATCTTCTGAAAGCCCTTCAATTCCTTCACCGGCCGGGTCACACTGGCCACCAGGTCGCGGATATAGAGTTGCACCACTTCTTTTCCTTCGACAGTCCCGGTATTGGTAACGGTAACGCTTGCTTTCAGCGCCTGGTTTGCATGAAGTGAAGTAGCACTGAGCGAGATATCGCTGTAACTGAACCGGGAATAACTCAGGCCATACCCAAAGGGATAGACGGGTTCATTGGACACATCGAGATACTCGCTTTTGAATTTTTCGAACCATTTGCCCTCACCCAGGGGGCGCCCGGTATTTTTGTGATTATAGAAAAGGGGCACCTGGCCTATGTTCTGCGGGAAAGTGGTAGTGAGTTTGCCGGATGGGTTCACAGCCCCAAAGATCACATCAGCAATGGCATAACCTGCCTCGCTGCCGCCGAACCATACATTCAGCATTGCAGGCACATGCCCGTCTTCCCATTTCAGGGCAAGAGGGCGACCGGTAAATAGTACCAGCACAACGGGCTTACCGGTTTTCACCAGGGCCTTCAGCAGATCCTTTTGTACTTTGGGGATCTCTATACTGGTGCGACTGCTGCATTCCCCGCTCATTTCGGCTGATTCGCCCAGGGCTGCGATGATCACATCCGACTGGTTGGCGATATCCAATGCTTCCTGCAGGATCACCTTCGATGGTCGGCTATCCCAATGCAATGATTTGCCGAACATGCCCGCCCTCTCCTCGAATACACTGTCGGCATCCAGGTTCGAGCCTTTTGCCACCAGGATCTTTGCCTTATCCCCAACAACATCCTTCAGGCCGGTAAGCAATGAAGTGGCTTTTGAAAAATCAGCAGCAACACTCCAGGTGCCAGGCATGTTCTCCTTATTGTCGGCCAATGGACCAATGAGTGCGATGGTGCCGCTTTTCTTCAGGGGCAATATATTGTCCTGGTTCTTCAGCAACACAAAACTCTGAGCCGCTATGTTCCTGGCTTCTTTCCGGTTGGCAGCTGTGAAAACTTCGGTCCTGGCCCTGTTCTCATCGCAATATTTATAGGGGTCATCGAACAGCCCGAGCTTGTATTTGGCCACCAGGATCCTCCGGCAGGCATCATCCACATCCTGTATCCTGAGTTTGCCTTCATGTAAGGAAGGCACGATCCGTGTGAGGAAACTCTCAGATACCATATCCATATCGATACCCGCGGTGAGTGCTTTGATGGCCACCTGCTGTGAATCGCCAATGCCGTGTTCCACCATCTCAGTGATACCGGTATAGTCAGTAACGACGAACCCTTTGAAGCCCCACTGTTTGCGGAGTACATCCGTCATCAGCCATTTATTAGCTGTGGCGGGCAAGCCATCCACTTCATTGAAAGAAGCCATGACACTGCCCACACCTGCTTCAACGGCAGCTTTATAGGGAGGAAAATAATCATTGTACATCCGCTGGTGGCTCATGTCGGTTGTGTTATATTCACGTCCTGATTCTGCTGCGCCATACAAGGCATAATGCTTCACGCAGGACATGATGGTATTGTTCCTGGAGAGATCATCTCCCTGGTAGCCTTTCACCATGGCCCTGGCCACCTGGGCGCCCAGGTATGGATCTTCCCCGCTTCCCTCGGCTATCCGGCCCCAGCGTGCATCATGACAGATATCCACCATCGGGGAAAAGGTCCAGTTAATTCCATCAGCGCTGGCCTCCGTTGCGGCGATGCGGGCACTGCGTTCGATGAGGCTCATATCCCAGGAACAGGATAAGGCCAGGGGAATAGGGAACACGGTCTCGTATCCGTGTATAACATCCATGCCAAATAAGAGGGGGATCTTCAGCCTGCTTTTTTCCACTGCCAGCCTTTGCACTTCTTTGATCTTGGCGATCGATTTTATATTGAACAGACCTCCCACTTTTCCCTGCTCTATCTTTCTGGCAATGTCTGAATTACCGGCCTGTCCTGTAACGATATCACCCGAGCCCGGCAGGTTCAACTGCCCTATCTTCTCTTCCAGCGTCATCTTCTTCATCAGCGCGTCAATGAAACTGTTCATTTTACTGTCAGCAGGTTTGGCCACCTGTGCCTGCACCTGCAGGAGAAAACATAATCCGGGAATGATACAAAGTATTTTCAGCATATGGTATTGTTTACGTGTTATATATTACTTGTTTGATCATACAACAAAATGGTCTTATTCCACATCCAGCGTTGTATGTTTTTCAGACACACCGTTCTCGTTGATGGCCTCAATGGTAAAATAATATCTTTTCTTCAGGTCCATGGCCTTGAACCAGTATTCATTGGCGTCATGCACCATGATGCAATTATATAACTTATCCCGGGCGGTGCCGTAATAAATATTATACGCATAAGCATTGTCTACCGGGCTCCACCTGATCCATCCGCTGCGCTTGTCTTTTTCTGTACGCAGCACCATGAAGGTCTTGACTGCTCCGGGTAATGCCCCATGGCCATTGCCGAAGACCCTTAACCCGCTTATTGCGAATTTGCCGGTGGGCATATGGATATTCTCCAGCCTGATGAACCTGGCCTCCACGGGGGTTAAAAGTTCAACATATTCATGCGGCACGTCAGTCCTGTTATTGCTTTTATCCATCAGTACATCCCATTTCTTACCATCAACGGAGTAATATAGTTTATACTGGTGATAGGTATTGGTCTGTTTGCCGAGGAATTCAGCATCCTGGTCGGCATAATTAATCTGTACCGCATGCACGGTGGAGATGTTTCCGAGGTCAGACTGTATCCATTCACCGCTGTTACCGGTTGCGGCACTCCAGTAAGTCTTGAGGCTCTCGTCCACGGCATTGTTCGCATAATAGCTTCCCAGTGTGGAGGATACTGTTACCGGTTTCTTATAGTTGAGCAGCATCCAGCCGGAAAAGCGGCTATTGAGGTGGTCGGCAGGACCGTTGGGAAGGTAATGCGGATAGTCTCCGAAAGCGGTATTGCAGAACATGATGTCATCCTTGTCAAACCCAGCAGGCCAGATCCCGATCCGCCTTTCGAAATTATTCTTTACCGACAGCATGATGGTGCTTACATGCCAGTAGTTGTTCCACTTATCCTGGAAAGTGGCGCCATGCCCGGCACCCCTTGCAAAGCCTCCAACCTTCATACTGAGGGGGTCCGACTGGTCTGTAAAATTACCCAGAGGTTCACCCAGCGGCTTTGTGCTAACGGCCACCCCGTCGGCATAGCCACTGAATTCAGTACCTGGTGCTCCATATTGCAGGTAATATTTGCCGTTATGCTTTGTCATCCAGGAACCTTCAATGAAGGGGTCCAGGAAGGTATTGTCCATATGTTCTCCGAAGCGCTGCCATCCGTACCGCCAGGGTTCCAGGATGTGCATCTCGCGCCGGGTTCCAATGGGCTGGAAGGTCTTCTTGTCCAGTTCAATGCCATACAACGGGTATACATTGCTGCTTCCGTTGTACATATAGAACCTTCCGTCATCATCGGTGAAGAAGGCTGGGTCCCACCCGCCCAGTTGAAAGGAATCCACGAGTGGTTTCCAGTCATTCCCTTTAGGGTTTGTACTCATCCACAACGTGAACTTGCTGGTGTAGGTAGAACCGAAGACCAGCATGGTATCGCCTACGATTCCTACGGCAGGGGCACATAATTCGTCATACCCCTCATTCCAGGGACGAAGGAACTTTTTGGATATGAATTTCCAGTTCAGCATATCGCTACTCCACCAATAGCCCCATTGGTTGGTGCTGAACAGGTAATAATCGCCTTTGTACATGACGATCACCGGGTCGGCGGTAGCGCGGTGCTTTCCCCATTCAGTAAAGTTGGGGATAGGTGTATAGCCATAATCTATATTCACCGGATTGCAATATGTTCTCTGCTGCGCCTTAGATGCAAAGGAGGCGAGGGTGAGCAGCAGCCAATAAATTGTTGTTTTCATCAATGGTTATTTTCTTTTGTACAAGTTACGCCTTGCTATTTTTTATATTTATCCAGGATGGCCAATATATAGGCTGCTGAACCATATCCTACTATTGGTATGGCCCCTTTATACAAACCCATATCATTACTCAGCATTTCAGGTATCTCACCACGATTCCTGATTGCATACGCAGTAATACGCATAATCTAATACCCGGCTTCGGTAATTCTCTATCATCACCACGATTGGTCCTTCGTCAATGGCCAGGTGCGTGCCGGAGTACCAGTTCTTTGTTTCACTGAAACCATCTGCGAATCCATAAGGGCCCCAGAGTTGATTGCCAAGGTGGTAGTAAAAATATTTCAGGACCTGCATTGAAAATGCAGGCGTATAGGGGAATGAGGATAATGCGGCTGTAGGCTGTATTACACCCAAGTCGGTATCGGGGCAATGGGCCACATAGCCTTTGTAGCTGTCGCCCTCCGTCAACCCCCAGCAATTTTCCCCGTAACCTGAATAATGCTTCGGATTCTCGATGCAGTACGCCCGGTTGATCAAGGTATGGTTCCTGGTCTGAACCGAGTAGTTGATCCCATGGTCATCGGTTAATTCGTTCGGGTCGATGCCCATATAAGTATATTGCTCAAAGAACAGCGGACCACCTTTTTCATAATTCCCCAAATGCAGTGGATATTGGTAATAGGTCTTCCCATTCTTCCAGCCCGTGCTACCGACCCAGCAGGAATCATAGACCGATCTGCTTATCGGATGCCAGGGTGAGGATGCAGCCATGATATAGGTGATCAGGCATTCATCATATCCCCACACGGGGAAATTCATATCAAAGCCATTCCGCGGGCTCCAATGCCAGAAAAGTCTAGTATTCTCTCCATTTGTATGCCAGTTCCAGTTGGCTGCATTCCACATTTGCGTAATCCGTTTTCTCAGGTAACGCTCCCCGATAGTATTGTCGTTGAAATATTCACGGGCGCATAACAGACCCATCAGCAGGTAGGATGTCTCCACGATATCGGCACCATCATCGATTCGACTAAAGGGTACTGTTCTGCCTGTAGTACCATTCATAAAATGCGGGTAGATACCGTGATAGCAATCTGCTTTGATGAGAAAATCAGTGATTTTAATCAACCTTTTCACGGCAGTATCCCTCCCTATCCATCCGCGGTTCACGGCAACTATTGTCGACAGGATGCCCATGCCGGTACCCCCTATCGCGCAATCTTCCGCACCAAAGGTCCCTTTGCTCAGGTTGGGCTCATTAGAAACTTCATTAATGTAATCCCAGTAATATTCCGCCATTACAGTGTTATCTCGTTCCCGGGCAAGACCACTCACCGGATGCGCATAGCACCAAAAATAACGAAAGGTCTGACGTTGAACCACATCCAGTAAAGCGGAATCGGACAGGCCCTGTATGATCCCCACCGGCTCAATACTGTTTGGAAATCCTTTCG
>JANYAL010000138.1 GCA_025361325.1 Bacteroidota bacterium | reverse complement strand
CGTGATGCTCGTCACATACATTCCTGTAATAACAGTATCAGGTACTTTTTTATCGGCCGTGTCTGCAACCGGTGTCTGTGCACCGGACGGTAAAATGCTGCAAAAGCCAAGTATCGGAAAGATTAAATATAGCAATCGTTTTTGCACAAAAAGGGTTTTATAGAACAGAAAGTTAATTCAGAAAGGATAAAAAACAAAATATCCTTTAATCGGAATCAAAGCCCATTTTAATCATTAGAGCAACTCGGTAATAGGAACGGATAGGAAAAGGACCAATAAAATCAGGGTGTCGTTGTTTGGTCTTTATAGCAATAACCAGCGTATACTTTCCTGAACAGGTAAAAGATCTTCCGGAGCCCTGCCCCGTTCTCTGTTAGCTGTTTGACGAATTTTACCTCCTCTACCATATATAGTTGATATACCCCCCGACGCCTTTGGTTTCTTTCATGCCTGTGTCCAATGAATCGTATTTAACGCTTTATCATATTTGTTCTTTTCATGGTCAATTATAGCTTTTATAACATTACTGGTAAAAGCAAACTGGTAGAGGCCCATTTTCAGGTCGCGCTGCAATCCCGGCAGGAATGCCTTTACTCCACTTTGTTCATGCGCTTGTTCGCTGTGGTTATGAAACCAGCTGTAAATGCTTACGGCAAATACGATGATCAGTACTTACAGTACAATTTCCCTTGCTTTATGCAAGAACCCGTATTCCCGGCTGTTCCAGATCCGGTAGATCATTTTAGTATGCTTGATGACCTCCTGTTCTGCAATGGAATAATAATAGGATCGTATTTTTAAAGAAAAAGAATCCAGTAATCCATTGTTGTAAATCACTTATTTCCCCCTGGGCAGATCAGATGTCCTTAAATAATCGAGCATGATCCTGACCCCTTCCGCAGGTGGTGTGGCAGTGATACCGAAACGCTTCTCAAATTTACTGCTATCGAAAACATAGTCCATCTCATTCTGGTACATCATCTCCGGGAATTCCCGTAATAACGGGTCGAATATGCCCAGCAAGCGCAACACCCAGGTAGGTATTTTCTGAATATGTGGCTCCACATTCAGTTCAAGAGCTATCAGTTCGATCCATTGCCGGGTGGTCAGCATTTCCCGTGTCGTGGGGGCATGCCAAACCTGTCCATAGGCATCCCCTGCATTCCCGAGTATGGCGACAGCCCTGCCCGCATCGGGGGTGAAAGTATAGGTATGGATGCAATCAATATCGCCGAAAACCTGAGCCTTCTTGCCCTTGAGAAAATTCTTAGCGACCGTTTCCCCGATGACGCTTTTATTGGTATCGGGACCGTAAAAATCGGCTGCCCTCACAATCATGGCTTGCAGTGTACCTTGCTGCATTTCGTTCAGGATCATCTTATCCAGTTGTTTCCTGACCAATCCTTTTTTGCTCGGCGGGTCAAAAGTTGCGGCTTCAGTCATATGGGGTATGGCCGACTTTGAATACATGTATATATTGTCAAAGAACACCATTTTCGCACCCTGCTTCCTGCAGGCTTTAATCACCGCCTGTATGAACGGGGGCCAGGTGTTCTGCCACACCTTCAGTTTATAATCAAAACCAATGGTGATATACACCACATCGCTCCCTGCTATGGCTTTATCCAATTGATCATGGTCGCTCACATCAACGGGAAAAACTTCATCGGTATCATTCACCTTCTTCGGATTACGGCTTACCAAACGCACCCGGTCAGTATAATTCCTGAGCTCTTTGGCAAGCGGTATACTAATGGCACCACCGGATCCTATGATCGTTTGCATCGTATTTTATTATTGCACGTATTAACAAAGAATAAAAATAGTTAAAAATGCTTGATACATTATGGAACTGAGGCGGGTATTGTGCCTGTCTTCAGTTCTTTTTCCAGTTGCAGGGCCCGCTCCCGCAATATTTCCATACGTAACTTTACCCTTGCAGGAATGTACCCCGTACCGCGCATTTTATTGTATCTGTCGGCGATCTGCTGAAAACGGGCATCCCTGTCCTTTTCCCAGGCCATTTGGGTAGCTACCAGGGATGCCTTTTCTTTTTCCCCGGCTTTGGCCAACAGTTTTTTACCGGAAACATCGATATCTTTTTCCCAGGACGTATAGGCGGTACTGTAACACTCGGCCCTGGGCATGGTGGCATTGGAATGTGATAAACAACGCTCCAGTTTGATATCGATAGGGTGCCTGGCCGTATCAGGTGCATTCAGGAAGGTGCCGGCAGCAAGTAAGATGGTAATCATCATTTGTTTAAAGGTTTTAAAATGGATCGATGTTTCAATTAATTGTTTATATACAGGTAAAGATCCCCAGGTTAAAAATATACACCCTTTGCAATACCATCAAACCGGAAAGATAATTTATCAAAACAGGGAGATTTGTTCTCCGGCTGATGTTTGAATCGGCATTCCGGGTTTACACACTGCATGATGTATAGTATTGCAGCACTTCTGTACTACCGGGCAAAAGAGAATGAAAAAGAATCTTACCAGGATGGCGGTCTTGATGACCATTATCTTGGCGGTATCTTTTCCGGCATCGGCGCCAATCTATGTAAAGATATACCTGTCTTCCGTTTGGTGGAAAGGCCTGCACATCCGGGACAGGACAATGTATGGATAGATAGGGACTGCTAAACAGGCCATGGTTTCTATCATTATTCATGCGGTCCTTGGGCTGCACCCGTAACACAGGAATTAAGAATGGGTACCCGGTCTATATCAGGGTCATGGTCGCCGGAAAGAAAGATAAACCTCCGTTCATTTGGGAATCGGATAATCATTTAACCCTTTCATGCAGTAAGGACCAACCCTGGCTGGTCCTTACTCTTAACTACCCGTTCTTCCAGATCAGAAAATTATTCTTATAATTGATCACAGAACACTTAAGAAATCTTTCGCCCGCTCATCACCCTTTTATTGATCTCGTATTTATCTTTAGCCGTCTTCATCACCAGCAACTTGGGACGATCACCCTTGAAGCGCATGAAATACACATCCCCGTCGTACCTGATCTTCCCGATCTCAGGGTTATTGAAAGTGTGCAGCCACTGGTCGGCCTGCAGGCTGTAGACTGAATTTGAACCTGCCCGTTCCGGCACACCAAAGAATAGGTTCTTGGTTTCCCCGCTCTCAAAGGAGATATCGAGTGAATTCCGGTTCGTTTGGGTGCATACACCGGCGGTGCCCGCTTTAAGCAAAATTATATTCACATATTTACCGTTCTCCAATTTTATCTTTCCTGAGGTCACTTTGGCGTCGCGGGAGGAAAGTTCCCGTTTCAGTTCCACATCCTTGTCAATATAGAACTGCAGTTTACTCAGCGGGATGCCTTTTTGCTCAACCTGGTACCTGTTGTCGGCAGTGAAGTATGTTTTGGTCATGGTGCTGCAGGCGCTAAGTCCGAGTAAAAGAACAAGGGGAAGTCTGTGAGTCATTTTCATGGTATGTTTGATTTATTAGTTTTCTGAATATTTTACGGCATTATGCCGGAATAGTATGTACAATAGAAATATTCGATTTTTCTTGCAAAGAACGGGCCAGACCCTGTAAAATTACTTAAGTTAAAGCCCGCAAAAGTTAATGGATGGTGAAAGATATTGTAAAGGCACACCGGGCCCCATTGTTAAAACAGGTAACACATTGAAGCCAATGGTCCCCTGCTGGCGTATCAATGGTGCAGGGCAGATCAGCCCGGATTGTATTCACGTTTTATTTTTTAAAATAAGTAAGATGCATTACGAGCCGTGTTGGTCAATATAACAAAATCTGCCTTTCCTGAATCCCCGGTACAACCGGCGTAGGACTATCCGGCATAAGCCATCCCCCCTTTCTTAACTGTAATGATAAAGGTTTTAATTACTAAGACATACCCCTGCGAATTATGATAAATAAATGGAACCAGGTGGGAGCACCCGCACCGGCCTTGAATTAATTAGTGAAAAATGAATGTTTTTTTTATAAATTACAATCTGTGTGATAGACAAGCGGATCAGAAATTGCGGACAATCATTCAATAAATTTTTAGTCATGGTTTCCAAAGCAGCACCCGATGTACTTAGTCTTGGCCTTGGCCTCACCAGTTGGGTATTCCCCGACCTGCATGTAGTTATTAAGATTGGCCTTACCCTGTCAGTTATCGGAATCGTCATTTTCATGCGCATGGAAAAGACCAGGCAGGCCAATACACTGCAGGGGTTGGGAATTTTTTTCGAAGACTATCTCATCCCGGGCTTCGGCGGAGCCATCCGGGGTTTGTTCATCACCCTGCTCCTCATTATGCTTGCTGATGTAATATTGAATATCCATCTCATCAATAATGGCAATTACTATTTCATTTCCAAACCCCGTTCCACTATTGAGGTATTCCTTCATTCCCTGGGTAACCTAACCCCTGCTGGCAATACAATACTTATTCTTGGTGGCATTTTGGGTGCAGGTTTACGGATATCCGATGCCGGGAAAAAAAATAAAGCGGCTCAATTACCAAAACCCTGATCACCAAAACATATTCCCAACCTAACACCTGGCAGACTTTAACTGTGGTTTGCCCACCCCGGACAAGGGGAATTGAGGCACAGTAATTGGTACCGAAAAAAACAATTGCATGTTTGGCTACAGAACCCGCACCGTTAATCAGTACAAAGCAAACCGGCGCTTACCTTTTTAAATAAAGTCTGAAATAGATCATATTGATGGGAAGGTGCTGCTGTGCATCGGCGTTCTTAAAGAAGGGATTCAGGCCATAGCTCAACTGGTACCCGAGGGCTACCGGTATCTTACTTTCCTGGGCCGTTTTTACACCCACGCCCGCCATACCGGTATAGAGCATCCGGTTAAATATGTCTTTGCTGGTGGAATAGGTATTGGTAGCACCGTCGAAAAGCAAGGCATTCGAATTGAACATATAATCCAGTGAAGCGCCTGCTTCCAGGAAAACGCCGAACTTGTCCTTCCTGGTGAAATTGTATTGCAAGGCAACCGGCAACTGGAGTAACCTGAAATAATTGTTGTAGAGCTTGATGGAAGCGGCGCTGTTCGGACTAAAGGGTATATCGTTATCATAGGCAGTGACGCCGTTGCGGGACAGGGAATCGATCTTATTGCCCACCTGAATGTGGTTAGAGAGGTACATATAGTTCAGCCCGGTCTTCAGCCCCAATCCCCCTATCAGATTCCTTTCAACAATGATCCCTGCCTGGAATACCTTGCCTGGGGAAGGTGCAGAAGGTTTATTATTAGGAATATAGTAGCTGGGACCTGCCACAAGCGAAGGCGTATTCACAGAAAACACAACATCATTGATCCCGTTCTTAGTGTAAGGTATCCCCACTCCGAACTGGGCACTGTATTGCCAGCGCTCTTTTTTCTTTTTGTTCTTATCCGGGGTGGAAGCAGTGTAGTTCAAACTGTCGCGTTTAACCGTTGTCTTTACCACCTCTTTCGGATCGGGCTTTTCTTTTATGGAAATACCCGGTTTGGCTGAAGCAGGTTCTGCCAGCGTGATGAGGGTATTGTTTTTCCCGTTCAGCCCGTTCTTTTCATCCGGCTGATCCTTCATTTCTTCTGTTCCGGGCGATTGTATGGTGATCTTCATCTTCGCCAGGTATTCCATTACGGAGGACTGTTTCAGGAATTTCTCGCGGAATGATTCTTGCTGCTCTGTATTGACAATAGCCGGTATTGCATTTGTGACCAGGGAGGCCTGTTCTGGACTTGTTATATTACTTTCATTATTCGGTTCATCTGCCTTATTGGGATTGCCCGTATTCAATTTGCCGGAGAAGGCGGCCGTAGGATAAATCCTGGGTTGAATCTGTTCAGTAGCGGATACCTGGTTTGCAGGTTGGGTGTTACCATTAGTATGATAAGCCTGTTTTTGAACTGGAAGGTTGTTTGGGGAAGGAACGGCGACTCTTTGTGGGGTGTTTATGGCCTGTTCTTTTTGCTTATCAGAAGAATGGCCATTATTCAGCAAGAGCAGGCCGGTTGTTGACACCACGGCAATGAGCAGGAAGAATACCAGCCAGCGGCGGCGTTTCTCCTTTGGCAAGGATGCTTCCACCTTGTTCCACACTACAGCCGAAGGGAAAAGCTTCAGCTCATCCAGCTTTTGGCGGACACGGTTTTCAAATTTATCATTTTGCATGGGCCTGCATTTTATAGTCGAAATAGTAATTTCTGACCCGGTTCATGATCAGCACCCGGGCCCGGGTATATTGAGAACGTGATGTACTGTCGGTGATACCCAGCATCTCCCCAATTTCAGGATGGGTATAGCCTTCCACGGCGTGCAGGTTGAAGACAGTCTGGTAACCCGTAGGCAGTTCGCGTATCAGGGAAGCAAGCTCCTTTGCATTGAGCATGATCTCCGGATCATCGTTGGTGACGGGGTGCATTTCGGGGGTTAAATTGGTGAATTGCTCCCGGAGGCGGGCGTTCTTTTTCAGGTGGTTGAGTGCGGTGGTTACCATGATGCGCCGCATCCATGCGCCCAGCTCGCCCTCCTGTTTATACTGTTTCAGCCGGGTAAAGACCTTCACAAAACCTTCCTGCAGGATATCTTCGGCATCCTGGATGGACTTGGTATACCGGTAGCATACGCCAAGCATCACTACCTTGTAGCTGTCGTACAGGTGTTTCTGCGATGCCCTGTCGTTGCGCAAACATTGCCTTACCAGTTGTTTTTGATCCATACAAAAGGGTTCTATATCCTGACAAGCCATTCCGGACTACCGTTGCATCCCTGACCAGAAAAAGGCATGATCCATGCATTTGGCCCTTCTCAAAATAAGCATTTGGCCTCATTTCAGCAAGAAAGAAGGTATAACAGGCCCTTTTTGGACTGTAAAGAGGGAATAACTAAACTATTGAAGCCGGAATTATTTATAAATAGCTACTGATCAGCGGAATTGGGGACATTTATTTCATGGATCAAAAAATTGTAGTTTACGTTGCTGAATGAAGACCGGGGGGCGCAGAATTCAGCTGGTGTGTAAACCCGTGTAGAATGGAATACAGAAGTAGCATGAGGTATAATTTTAAAAACAAAAAAATTGAGAATTTTGATTGCCTGAATCAATGATATTTCATAATTTATGAAATATTTCTTCAATATACCCCACGAACACAAAACCACAAATTATGAAAGCATTCACTACGCTCCTGATGATCCTTAAATTATTTATTTCCATAGCAGATTGTCAATCCCTGAGCATCAATACAGACGGATCAGCAGCAAATGCCAGTGCCATACTTGATGTAAAGAGTATTGCCAAAGGTGTTCTGATCCCAAGAATGACAACAGCCCAGATGAGTGGCATTGGGGCGCCTGCTGCCGGACTTATGGTTTATAATACTGACTCCTCGGCTTTTTCGTATTATACGGGTACTGCCTGGGTATTTGTAAAAGGGAGTACCAATAGTGCCATGAACTGGGGCACGATTGGCAATACAGGAACGAATAGTGGTCAAAACTTCATTGGCACTGCGGATAACCATCCCCTGGTTTTTAAAGTGAACGGTATACGGGCAGGCTATATCGACAGTTCAGGAGGCAATAACAATACATCGCTGGGGTTACAGTCATTATTATCAAATACTACCGGCTATTACAATACATCCACCGGGTTCCAGTCATTATACAGCAATACCACGGGTGATGATAATACAGCAGCAGGATACATTGCATTGTACAAGAATACAACAGGGTACAACAATACGGTAACAGGAAGCCAGGCCATGTATAACAACACATCGGGTATCGATAACACGGCAACAGGGCTCCAGGCCTTGTACACAAACACGTCCGGTGTCAACAATACCGCTAACGGTTTAGATGCCCTTTACAGCAATACCACGGGTTATTTCAATGTGGCCACTGGTATGCAGGCATTATACAGTAATACGACAGGGCACTACAATACGGCAACAGGGGGTAATGCATTATACACAAATACAACGGGTATTTACAACACGGCAAACGGTCTTAATACCCTGTTTGCTAATACCGGAGATTATAATACAGCCATCGGTGCGGATGCTTCCCATAGCAATACAACCGGGTATAATAATTCAACAAATGGCGCCCAGACATTATACACAAATACAGCGGGGTATAATAACGCAGTAATGGGGTTTCAGGCCATGTATGGTAATACAACCGGTTATGATAATACAACTAATGGTACGCAGGCATTATACACGAATACAACGGGGTATAATAACACGGCAATGGGGTTTCAGGCCATGTATGGTAATACAACAGGAAGATGGAATACGGCCATAGGCAACGGAGCCTTATCCATTAATACGGACGGATTTCAGAATACCGCAATAGGGAATGCCGCCTTAAATATGAATATCAATGGCTACAATAACACAGCCGTGGGGCATGCCGCATTCACTTGTTACACCACAACAACCGGGCATGACAATACGGCAATTGGAAAAAATACATTAAATGCTAATCGATATGGAAGTAACAATACCGCAGTAGGCTCGGGAGCAGATGTTTCAACCGACGTGCTTAGTAATGCTTCGGCACTGGGTACAAATGCCATTGTTACCGGCTCCAACAATGTAGTAATAGGCGATATAAACGTAGTCTCCATTGGGGGCTATTGCAGCTGGAACAACCTCAGTGATGCACGCTTTAAAAAAAATGTTCAGGAAAATGTACCTGGTTTGAATTTCATTATGCAATTAAGACCTGTCACTTATCATTTGGATGTAACGAAGCTGAATCTGTTTCTCCATAGGGCAGATTCTACTATCGACAGAGAAGGTGTAAGAGCTAAAGAAGCCATCGTGCAAACGGGTTTCATTGCGCAGGATGTTGAGGCTGCCGCCAAAAAGATCGGGTATGAATTCAGTGGTGTCACCAGACCCCAGAATGAAACAAGCCATTATACTTTGGCCTATGCTGAGTTTGTAGTGCCCATGGTGAAAGCAATGCAGGAACAACAGCATACCATAGAAAAGCAGGCGCTTGAGATCAGGGAGTTGAAAACGATGGTGCAGCAATTGATGACGCGTAAATAATGCTCCGCCTGTAATAAGTTAAAGGGAATACTGAATTTGTTACTGCATATCCATATCAACAAAAACCGCCAGTATTTTAATGCTTAAACTCATTACCAAAATAACATAACTCCTATACATACGCCCGGTTGAATATAATGCTTTCGGCGATCATGTAACATACGCTATCCACTTACTCTTTTTTCATTCTTATCGCAGGTACCGATTTGGTGCAAGCGAATTGAAAAGACCGGTTTTAAACCCCTGGTTTCTTTCAGAACTACAATTTCCCCATACATGCACTCACAATCAGGAACAGTGTATGAAATAAAGGACTGATCAGCAATTAATATACATGTATAACCACATTATATCCATAGTAAATCCACATATACGCACAGAAATAGTGATTTAGTGTGCGTTTACTGTGGGTTTACTGTGGATTTAATATGATATTATAAGTAAAAATTCCCTATATTTACCAATAGAAATGTGCTGTCATGACAGCACGCATTAAAGAACATAAATTCAAATAAAATGGGAAAATTCACAGACGAAGGATTGAAAGGTTCCGTAGGGGGTCTGGTGTACTATACAATGAAGGGCAATACCTATGTACGGACTAAACCCGGCCGGCGCAAAAAGAAAAGGTCGGCGGCCGAGAAGAAGGTGAATGAACGCTTTGGCACGGTGTCTACCTACGGGTCGGCACTACTCAGGGTCATGAAGCCCAGTTTACGCTTTACCCTGCCATTGGTGGCCCGCAACCGCTTCCGCAGCTGGATGTACAAGGCCTATACCGAATACCAGGCAGCGCCTTCCTGGAACCTGTCCACCCCCATTGGCATGTGCCAGCTGAATCCGGCGGTAGACCTGCGCGACTGTTTCTTTCCGGCTATAACGGTAACCGACAGGGGCCGGGGGGTAACCGGCGTCAACATTGCAGCCTTTGTACCCAACCGCGACATGGGCGCTCCTCCCCAGACCCGTAAAGTAATACTCTCCGTGCTGGCGGCCAGTTCCTCCTTCCTGCCCCAGCACGGCGCGCCTTTAATAGCCGTTCAGTCCATACCGTTTAACTATAACGGCAGTACCGTTCCTGCGCAGGAGCTGCAGCTCGCGCCCGGTACCAGGGCCGGTGAGATTGCTGTAGTGGCTATTGCTATCGAATACCTATTGGCTGATGGAAGTCCTGCTTCTACGGATCTGCGCTGGCTTCCGGCGGCGGCGATAGCGATGGGAAGGATGAAGAATTAACGATTAAACCTGTCTGGTTTTAAAAACCAGACAGGTTTAATCAAGAGGTCCCGGTGGTTCGGGCAGGGCTGCATATCCCGCCATCCCGGCATTCAGCCGGTTCAGTTTGGCTGCGGTCTTCAGTTTTGACCTCGACTCCAGTGGCTTCCACCTGAAGAGCCTGAAAAAATCCTCCCCATCTTCCGGTGCAAATACTAATGGAGAACGGGCCTCATCGAGCATGTTCCCCATCTCCTTTCGGATCATGGGAAGGATGGGAGGCGACATGATATCCAATACCCAGTGCCGGAAATGGGGTTCACGTGCCAGGTCGTATGCCAAAGCGCCTGCCTCTTCCTCGGGCAGGTAACCGATCAGTCCTTCGGACATCACCAGTATTTTCCCGGCCCGGTTACCGAGTTCATGAAAAAGTTTAATCCTGGCCTTCCGGTCAGACAGGTCCATGGCCACCCTTTCCAGTTTGCATACTGATTGTTCATCGGCCATCATCGTATTCATGTACCCGATGATGTCGGGAAGGTCAACGTCAATCCAGGTAAGGGTGGGGGGTAGTTTCAAACGGTAAGGACGGGTATCCAGTCCGGACGCCAGGTTGATGACCATATCATAGCCTTCCTTCATGTGCTGCATGACGAATTCATCGAAGAGGTAGGTCCGCGCAATGAAACTCCAGCTGTTCTTTCTTCCTTCTTCCATGGCACCCACGATCTGTTCGCCCCGTTCCCCGGCCAGCCTGCGGGCATACGGATCATGAAAGACCGCATCGCTGCGTTCGCTCTCATCGGCGCGATACACTGCCACCCATAGTGCTGTATCAGAGATATTCCGGATAAGGGGTTCCATACCGGGGAATTTGGAGTAAATCTATCTAATAAAGAAAGACCCTGGTCATTTTTCAGACGCATTGTTTTCACCCAGGCCCTGTACAACCGCCCGGGCGATGCATCAGCTACGGACGGGCTAAGTAAGTGTAAGTAAGTAAATAAGACCTGGAGGATGTATTAATACATGATCTTCAATGGGCTTTCTTCCCATTTCTTAAAAGCCTCCAGTGCTTCATCCCGCAGGAGCTGCCGGGTGAACAATGTTCTTTCCACTACCGGTTTTGCGATTTCGGTATAAATGAATTGATCATTGAACTGAATGGCCGCAGCATCTTCCTTGGTATTGGCATAAAAGAGTTTATCGGGCCGGGCCCAGTAAATGGCTCCCAGGCACATAGGGCAGGGTTCGCAGCTGGTATAGATCTCACATCCTTGAAGCGAGATTGTATTCAGTACCCGGCAGGCTTCCCGGATGGCAATGATCTCTGCATGTGCAGTGGGGTCATTGCTGGCAGTGACCTGGTTTACAGCCCTTGCAATGATTTTTCCGTCTTTGACCACCACGGTGCCAAAGGGTCCGCCTTTACCGGTCTCCACATTGGCAACTGACAAAGCGATGGCCTCTTTCATGAATGTTGATTCAACATTTTGCATGGATAAAAATATCTTTTTAAAACAGGCTGCTGCAAAGCGTGGTAATTAAACCAATTCCCCCTGCAGTATTCCCTGTGCAGCCATACTAAAAATAACAAAACAGCGGCAGGAAGACAAATACTGTTGTATGGAAATTGTATACACCTGCGGGAATCAGCAGGGTTGCTGCAGACAATAGTGCAGGTATGGGGGGTTATTCATGAATGATCAGAATGGGAACCTTGCTATGGAACGACAATTTGCGGGTATGACTGGTCCTGAATAGTTTTTCCATGAAGGAATGGTTTTTTTGTATGGTAATGATGAGGTCGATATGCATATCATGGGCAAAAAGGTTCAGTGCCTCATCCACATCATAGAGCCGCAGGAAATGAAAATCGGGATTGTAATCAGCAAAGAGACGGATGAGGTCCTGCCGCTCCCTTTCATAATCATCGGTGAGCGAGATATAATGATGCTTGTCCACGTTCACTATATGCAGTTTCGGTTTGAACAGGTCCAGGAAATTCTTGATCGGTACTGAAGGGGTAGTTTGGAGGGTGTTTTTAAAATCGGAGGTCAGCATCACTTTACTGATGGGGTTAAACGGGGCTTCTTCCGGTATAATCATAACAGGGCAGGCCTTGGTTTTTGCCATCCTGAGGGTGTTACTGCCGTATATCACTTGTTCGATTGCAGATTTTCCGGATATCCCCATGATCACCAGGTCTGCACGGCGGTGTCGTACGGCTTTTTCAAGTCCTTCCACCACATCATCTGCCTGATGCGCCATGATTTCTATATCGAGGTTTGTATTATGCAAAAGTTCTTCTCTCAGTTTTTCCAGGTCTCCCTGTACACCCGCTTCTTCGGATACTTTTGAGTAACTATGGTACAACAAGAGATTGATGCCTTTATGGCCGGTCAGTAACTGTAATGCATATTTGGCGGCATGTATGGAAGTGACAGAAAAATCTACTGGAACAATTACGGTATTCATATACTAGTTTCTTTTGGCTTTAGCTACTGTTTACCAAACACAATGTAGTGTTTTTTTATTTTAACCTGCACCATCGATAGTTCAATTTCGCGGCATACCGGCTATTATTCAATACAACCATTCCTTGCGGGTTCCGCAAAGGGTGATCACCTTTTTTAGAAGGTACAGACTGGTAATTTCCCGGTAAGAATATACCCTTAATTGCCTTTATCTTTGCCCGGTGGCACAAAAGAAATTACTGCGCTTTGAGCAGATAAAGAACTTTCCGAATGTACTGGAATATCCCGTACATATGCAGGGGGAGTGGAAGAATTATTTTAAAAATAATCATCCACTGGTACTGGAACTGGCCTGTGGCCGGGGAGAATATACGGTAGGGCTGGCCAGGTTATTCCCTGGTAACAATTATATAGGAGTAGACATAAAAGGTAACCGTATGTATATGGGCGCCAAGCGAAGCCTGGAGGAGAAGATGGCCAATGCTGCTTTTCTGCGGACCCAGATAGAAAGGCTCACCGATTATTTCGAACCCGGTGAAGTGGATGAGATCTGGATCACCTTCCCCGACCCCCACTTACGCACATCCAAAGCAAAGAAACGGCTTACGCATCCCCGATTCCTCAGGCTCTACAATAGGGTACTTACAGTTTCGGGCTGCATTCACCTGAAAACAGATTCACCGGCGCTCTATCATTTTACCAAAAGAGTGACAGAACTTTATCAGTTGCCGGTTGTTGAAGATTGTTGTGATGTGTATGCACAGCCTGTTGTGCTGCCTGAACTCAACATCAAGACACATTATGAAAGCCTGGACATTGCCCAAAGTAAAAAGATACACTACCTGAAGTTCCGGCTGCCCGTTGATATTCCGGACCAGGATGCGGAATTACAAGAGATATTGAAAAAGGAAGAAACCAATGACTGAGGGCGAAGACTTATATTATATGGAGGAGGGGTTACTGATATTCACGGCCAGGTATCACCTGGAAAGGGGCGTGTGCTGCGGTAACAACTGCAGGCACTGCCCGTATGACCACATGCATGTGCCCGTTAAGAAAACCGCTCCTGAAACTGAACCTAAGATGCACACGGGCAACTCAGCCTGAATATTACCCGCTTTAAGCGAATCTTACCAGTACTGTGTCAGCAACCTGAAAATTTATGTATCTTTTCAGCCATGAAAAAGAAACTGACCGGGTCTTTGAAGGGTAAGGAAGTGTTAACAAAAAAGAAACGGGTTGGTATAGAACAACCAAAAAGTACGGTCAGGGAGTACAGTTTCTTCCAGGATGTTTATGAAGTGGTGCGGCAGGTCCCGAGTGGCAGGGTCACTTCATATGGCGCCATAGCAGCCTATCTGGGCACTAAACTTTCGGCCCGCATGGTGGGATGGGCAATGAATGCAGCACATGGAGCAAAGCCCAGAGTACCTGCACAAAGGGTGGTGAACCGTATGGGCATGCTTACCGGCAAACATCATTTTGCCACGCATACCCTGATGGAAGAGCTGCTTAAAAAAGACGGCGTTACCGTTGCGCATGAAAAGGTGGTTGATTATGATACACGATTCTGGGACCCCTCAAAAGAGCTGGCTTTATAAAGAAACAGATCTCACTGATCCCCTGAAATGCCCGCTGGGTCTTCTATAATAATCATGAGCAATTCTACCATACATGGAAAAGTATCCTTTGTCAACCATGATAAGGAGTATATAATCATTGAATATGAACAGAATGGTAAGAAAAAGACGGTCAATGGAAATGTGGATGAAAAGACACAGCTACAGTGGAAGGCAGAGAAGCGGATCAGGAGAAAGCATCTGTTCCATATCGGCGATACGGTCAGTTTCAGGGTGATGCTTTCGGGGCGTGGCGACCGCATGACAGCAACGGATATCAAGTATCTTTACAACACCGGGCTTGACATACTGATCAATAAAGCGAAGACAGAGAATAACTTTACGGGATATCTTAAGATTGTTGATGACAACTATTTTGTAAAGGAGATTGGTACCTATATTTTTATCCCAGTACCCTTCTCACCCTGGCAGATTAAACCAACGGAACAGGAACTCAATGAAACAGTAACCTTTTCACTTGAGAACACAGAAAATAAGGAAAAGGTAACTGCTGAACTCTATAACAAGAAGTTCATTCCTGCATATTACAAGGCCCAGCAAAGCTGTAAGAACAAGACTCCTGTTGAAGCAGCTGTTTTCAAGGTAACCCAGCATGGCATTTACCTGCATATCTTCGGCGACAATATACAGGCCAAGTTACCTGTTGCAGGTGACCAGCCGGTAACAGTAAAACCCGGAGATAAGATCAGCGTCATCATCAGGTACCTGGGTCATTCGCGTATTGTTGTTGAACAGGTGATGTCCTGAGATTAATGATAGTAAGGACTGATGAGCAGATACACAACAACACCTGTTACAGCCACATAGAACCAAACCGGCCAGGTGATCCTTACCAATTTCTTATGTTTGTAGTACTCGCCGGTAAGCCCCCGGTAAGCAGTGAATAATATAAAAGGAAGTATGATACCCGCCAGGGGTATATGTGTGGCGAGGATGAAATAATATAAGATACGTAAACTTCCCGCCTGTGCTTTTTCCCCATCACTGAGTACGCCATCGTGGTTTAGGTCTCCGAACTTAGACTCTCCTGCAAATAAATGATGGCAAATATAGGACACGAGGAAGAGTACAGACAGAATAATGGCGGCCATCATTATTTTTTTGTGCAGCAGGTATTTCTTTTGTTTTATGGCCACGAGACCAGAGATAAGTAGCAAGGTTACCAGGGAGTTTATGACCGCATTAGCCAGTGCAAAGAGGTGTACGTTGAAACCCAGGTCAACATCAAGCTTGAACTTGCTCAGCACCACCACGGCGGCAAATACCACAATGGAAACGGAGAAGATGATTAGCCTGGCCTTCCTGTCATTTTTTTTCAGAGACGGGGTCAGCATAATTATTTCTGTTCTTGTTTATTTTTTTCTTGTTTATTCTTTTGGCGGCTGAAAAAGATCACCGCAATGAATATGATGCCTATGGCAACAAAGATCAACGGCAGGATGGGTATGAAATCCCTGAACACCGATGGCGCCTTTTTGTCTCTTTCCAGCATGAGCAGAGGTATATCTCTGACCAGCATTTCCTGCCTGATCGTGTCGAATCCATTGTACCATCCTCTCACGATCCTGGAGCTGTCCAGCAGGAAGAAGTTTTCGGTATGGATAAATGCCGTGTCAATATCACTGTCGGCAACACTTGCTTTCAGTTCATGCAGGGCAAAATCATAAATATCCTTCTTGTCGCCTGTTACGAACCACCATGAATCATGATTTACATTGAAGCGGTCTGCGAATTTACGCAGTTGGGGTACTGAGTCGTGTTCCGGGTCTATGCTGATGGAAATGAATTGAACAATGCTGTCGTTCTTGATAAAGGAATCCTGCAGACGCTTCATGCTTTGTGCCATCCTGGGGCATATGCTTGGGCAGCGGCTGAAAAAGAAATCAATTACTACCACTTTTCCTTTCAGGTCATACAGCGAAACGGACCTGCCCATCTGGTTGATGAAATGGATATTCCTAACTTTATGCCATACCGTGTCGGTGGTTGTCTTTCCGTTCTTTTCGGTGACGATAACGCTGTCGGGTTCAAAATACCTCTTGGGCATTTGTATGGCTTCCTTGCTGTAATATTTCACAAGCAGGTAACCCGATAGCGGCAGCAGTATGGCCAGCATCAGGGCCAGTATAGACTTTTTGCTCATAACGTTTATTGCAGAAGCTTGAAATGATATAAAAAACCATCGTCCCGAAAGTCCGGGACGATGGTCAGTGTATCAATATACTATTTTGAATATTCCTGATTATTCCTTCGCCCCTTTTTCTATTACCGCAGGTACAACCTGTTCGGTTTGATCCGGCTTGCTGCCGGCATTGGTGTTCTTCAGGTTCTTCCAACTGTTGCCATCCCACAGAAAAGCGGTGATGAACCAGATGAAGAGGCATAGGGGTACAACTATCGTCATCATTAAATTCCTTATTTCATCGCCCAGGTGCATGAATACAGAAACGATATAAAAGGCTTTTGCCAATGACAGGATGCACATCGTCCCTTTCACAAACAGTATCGCCGTATGATGCAATTCTGGTTCGCCATACCAGTGACGGGCAAGGCCAAAGCCGAGTGCCAGCTCTATAATGGTAATAACAGAAAGCAGTCTGAAGATCTTCCATATTCTTCCTGTGCCTGCAGACGTATCATGTGGCATGTGTAATTCCGCGGCGGTCATAACGTTATCGCTCATAACTATACTTTATAAAAAATGATCAAATTAAATAAGGTAAAAACACAGGAATACAAATACCCATACCAGGTCTACAAAATGCCAGTACAAGCCGGCCTTTTCAATCATCTCATAATGGCCACGCTGCTCAAAATGGCCAAGCCTGGTTTTGGCCAGCATCACGATATTGATAACCACGCCACTGAATACGTGAAAGCCATGGAAGCCGGTAATGCCGAAGAAGTAAGATCCGAAAGCAGCAGGACCGGATCTGCCCACATATACTTCATTGAGGTCGATCTTGCTGATGAGTTCATTGGCATTAAGGTCCTTTAAGGAGGCCAAAGTGGCAGAATGGTTATGCTCCAGGATCATGCTGCGCAACACATCCGGTGAGGTATGACGCAGGGCATTGGTTAGTACTTCTCCTGAAATGCGGTGCCCCCAGGGGTTATGGCTTACGGTAGTGTTCAGCATTTCAATGGCGCCGGATTTGGTAAGTGCAAAATGTTCGCCGGTCAGCAAGTGCGTCCATTCCCAGGCCTGGCAGCTTAAGAATGCTATACCGCCCAGGATGGTCAGGATCATGTAATTCTCCACACCCTTCCTGTTCATCTTATGGCCCTCATGCACTGCCAGCACCATGGTAACAGAACTGAAGATGAGGATAAAGGTCATCAGACTAACAAAGGCGAGGGGCAGGTCCTGGTGTCCGAAAAAAGGAAAGGCATTGAACACATGGTTGGCATCCACCCAGTCATTCAGGCTGAAACGGAGTGTGGCGTAACTGATCAGGAATGCCCCGAAGGTGAATGCGTCACTCATTAAAAAGTACCACATCATCACTTTACCATAACTGGCATTAAAAGGGCTTCTTCCACCGTTCCACCATTTGGTATTGGTTGGTATCGCTGTTGTTGACATATATCTTAAATTCTAAAATAAAAAAACCAATAATATAGAATCGGTATGCTACCTGATCATTAGTAAAAAGACCAGCAGGTATATCCAGAGCAGGTCCACAAAATGCCAGTAGGTGTTCATCATTTCCACCGGTACGGGATCATAGCTTCTTTTCTTTTTGCTGAAGCCCCTGGCAAAGATCATCACCAAGGCGATTATTCCGCCGATTACGTGAATACCGTGAAGACCCACAATGACGTACAAAAAAGAATATGACACATTGGACTGCATGGTCACCCCCTTTGCCCACAATTGCTGGAATCCCAGTATCTGCAATATTATGAAAAGAACTCCCAGCAAAATGGTGGCCCCCATTAGCCTTCGGTACTTTGCCATTTCCCCCTGCCTGAAAGCTTTAAGCGCCAGGTAAATGGTCGCACTGCTGATGATAATCGCCACCGTGCTGTACCAGAACAGAAGGGGCAAATCGAATGTTACCCAGTTGGCCTGGTTGCGTTTGACTATATACGCACTTGTCAATCCTGCGAACATCATCAGTATGCTACCGATACCCACCCACAGGGTAAACTTATGTGGATGAATTCTTTTTCTTTGTTCCATAGCCACTGTACTCATTCTGAAATTTTTAAAACCATTTTTATTGTGTTTTACCACTTATACAACGTGTATCTTATCGGCATATAGGCTCAGCAGTACGATCATTAGGTAAAAATAAGAACTGAACATCACTCTTCTTGCACTGGGCACATCCATCTTTATATATAGTCGTATGCTCACCAGTAACATCCACAGGTTACACACCAGCACGACCCACATACTGACGGTACCACTCATATTGAAATAATAAGGCAGCACACCAACCGGAAACATCAACGCACTGTACATAATGGTTTGCAGTGCTGTGAATTTCGTAGGCCCTTTGTCTCCAGGCAACAATTTAAACCCTGCTGCGGTATAATCTTTATGCGCCACCCAGGCAATTGCCCAGAAATGCGGGAACTGCCATAGGAACTGGATGGCGAACAGTATCCAACCCCCCGTGCTGAAATCATCAGTAGCGGCCACCCAACCAATCAGGCAGGGAAGCGCACCCGGTATGGCACCTACCAGCACGGAGATGGAATTGATGGTCTTCAGTGGTGTATAGATAAAACCGTACAGGAATAAACTGAACAGTCCTACCATGGCACTCTGAAAGTTAAAATACCGCCACATGATGAAGACCCCAAGTGCGCCGGTAATACCTGCAAAGACCGATGCTTCCTGTATACCCATCCGCCCGCTGGCCACCGGTCGGCCTGAAGTGCGTTTCATCAATGAATCCGATCGCTTTTCCAGGATCTGGTTGATGGCGTTGGCTGATCCCGTAATGAGCATGCCACCTGCAAAAAGTAAAAGAACTTGAACCAGGTCAAAGCGGATACCGGGCGCCAATAGGTAGCTTACTACCGTACTGAATACCACCATGAAACTTAAAGTGAATTTAATCAGTTGAAAATAATCCTTCACTTTACTCACCAGGACGAACGAACTTGAACTGGTTATCGGGGTATCCTCCTTAGTGGTTTTCAAAAATCTATATATTTTTTATCGCTGCAAATTCAAATTCACCTGAAACTTTCCATGTCAATGATGCGTTTCATCCGCACCTACCGGTACATTCTGCGGTATGAATTCATGGCCATCCTTCGCATAATCATATGCCCCGCGGTGTACTTCCGGGATCTCGCCTGGCCAGTTACCGTGTCCGGGTTGAATGGGTGTTGTCCACTCCAGCGTGTTCGACCCCCATGGATTTGTTGAAGTGACCTTCCGGCCTTTGTACATACTGTAGAAGAAGTTGAACACGAACAGCAGCTGAACTGCAAACACAATCATGGCTACAAAACTGATAAACTCATTCAGGCTGCCGAACATTTTGAAGGATTCCCAGTTAGAGAAATCATAATACCGGCGAGGCATACCTGCAAGCCCTTCATAGTGCATGGGCCAGAAGATCAGGTAGGCCCCGATGATGGTCACCCAGAAGTGAATATAGGCAAGGGTATTGTTCAAATAACGGCCGAACATTTTTGGAAACCAGTGGTATACTCCGGCGAACATGCCGAAGAAAGAGGCCACGCCCATTACAATGTGGAAGTGGGCCACTACAAAATAGGTATCATGCAGGTGGAGGTCAAGAGCCGAGTTACCCAGAAAGATACCGGTAAGACCACCGCTGATGAATAAGCTTACAAAACCGATGGCAAACAACATGCCCGGCGTGAACCGGATACTGCCCCGCCACAAGGTGGTTAGCCAGTTAAATACTTTAATGGCCGAAGGCACCGCAATCAGTAAGGTGAGCAGTACAAAAAAGGACCCCAAGAAGGGATTCAGTCCTGTAACGAACATATGGTGTGCCCATACGAGGAAGGCGAGAATGGCAATAGCAAACAGGGAACCCACCATGGCCATATAGCCAAATATCGGTTTCCGGCTGTTAACACTTATAATCTCTGAACTCATCCCCATCGCTGGCAACAAAATTATATATACTTCAGGGTGTCCGAGGAACCAGAATAAATGCTGGAACAGGATGGCGCTGCCTCCTTCATTGGGTAATATCTTTCCGGCAATGGCAATATCACTCAAATAGAAACTGGTACCCAAGTTTCGATCGAATAACAACAGGATAGCGCCTGATAACAATACCGGGAAGGACAGTACGCCCAACACGGCCGTGAAGAAAAGTGCCCATACAGTCAACGGCAACCTGGTCATGCTCATGCCCTTCGTGCGCATATTAAGTATGGTGGTAATGTAGTTAAGACCACCCAAAAGGGCACTTACAATGAACATAGCCATACTGATCAGCCAGAGGTCCATTCCTATCTTGGAACCGGAGGAAGCATCACCCAGTGCACTCAGCGGTGGATAGATGGTCCAACCACCGCTTGCAGGTCCGGTCTGTACAAAAAGAGAAGAGAACATGATTACGGACGCAAGGAAGAAGAACCAGTAGCTCAGCATGTTCAGAAATGGTGAGGCCATATCTCTGGCGCCTACCTGCAGTGGGATCAGGAAGTTGGCAAAGGTTCCGCTAAGGCCGGCAGTGAGAACAAAGAACACGAGTATAGTTCCGTGCATTGTTACCAGGGCATAATAGAATTCGGGCTGTAACTTTCCTCCTTTTGCCCAGTGTCCAAGGAAATCTTCCAGCCAGGGGAACGTGGTCTCGGGATAACCCAACTGCAAACGGAATATGACAGAGAATAAGCCTCCAATGATTGCCCATATCATCCCAGTTACCAGGAACTGCTTGGCGATCATTTTATGATCCTGGCTGAAGACGTACTTCGTGATGAACGTTTCGTGATGATGATGATGCTGATGTGTATCATGACTTTCTTGAACATCTGCACCCTGCAATGTGGCTACGCTACTCATATGATTATTTTTTCTGAACCTTTAATTATTTATTTCCTGTCAATGCTGCAATTACCGGCTTGGCAACTGTGGTCGCCGTATCGGTCATTGGTGGAGCTTTGTCCGGGAAAACAGTATAGTATTCCGGTTTCTGCTCAGACAACCATTTCTTATATTCCGCCATGGTCTCTACGACAATCACTCCGCGCATGGAAAAATGGCCAGGGCCGCACATCTGGTCGCAACTAATCTCATAGGTGAAATTGGGATTACCTGTCTTGATCTTCATATCGGCCGTGGTTATCTTCGGTGTGAACCACTGGGTGGTAGGTATACCCGGTACTGCATCCATTTTTAGTCTGAACTGTGACAGACCCACATCATGGATCACATCCTGTGCATTGATTACCATTTTAACAGGAACGCCTACGGGTATGTGCATGGTACCACTTACATGGATATCATCATGACTGGCGGGGTCATCAAAGTTTACGCCCAGGGGATTCCTGCCCCGGGTAAGCCGGTAATCCTTTTTACCCAATACATTATCCGGTCCGGGATAACGGAATTCCCATGCAAACTGGTGACCAGTCACTTCAACTACGATGGAATCCTTGGGGGCATCGCCTGTAAGCTTAAACCAGGCCTTTAGGCCAAACACAACCAGTACAGCAAGCACGATTGCTGGTATGGTTGTCCAAATCAGTTCCAGTTTGGTGCTGTGGGCAAAATAAAAAGCCTTGCGATTATCGCTGGCTTGGTATTTAAAGGCAAACCAGAATAATAAGATCTGCGTGATTACAAACACCAACCCTGTTACAGAAATGGTAATCCACATCATGGAATCAATCTTTTCTCCTTCTATAGATGCAGATCCCTGGGGGAACAGCGTCTTACCATAGTATAATTCATTACAATACCAGGCCCCGATCAAACCAAATACCAGAAAGCCCAGCAGGAAGAAAGCATTGATCCTGTTATTCTGTTTACGCGTCTTTTCTTCGCCCTTTAGTACACTGACATACTCACTCGCCTTGGCGATCTGGAAAATGACCACGAAAATCAACACCCCAAGCGCTATCATTAAAAACTCCTTCATGATTAAAAGTTATTTTCAGTAAATATTATCTTAATTACATTTTAAATATCGGATCTATCCATCATATAATAAAACATCTATTCGTCAGATTAAGTATGGTGTATCATACTTTCTTTCAGGAATGGATGATTCTTTGCCAGCAGGGAATGGCTGGTGGCATACTTTCCCACACCCCACAGGATCAGCCCGATGAAAAAGCAAGCTACACCAAATTCGAAAGGCATCAACTCTGCCTTTTCGTGCAGGGTGCCAGGCATCACCATCTGGTAGAAGTCGATCCAGTGTCCAAAAATAATTAACACCGCCATGAACGTAACCATAGTCCAGTTGCGCTTGGTTCCGCGCTTCATTAGGATCAACAGGGGGCAAAGGAAATTCACAATCAGGTTAAGGAAGAATATACCTTTATATGGACCCGAATTCTCTGCCGTTCCAATCCGTTGTATGAAATATTTTGTTTCTTCTGGCTGATTACTGTACCAAATAAGCATGTATTGAGAAAACCATAGATAGGTCCAGAATATTGAGAAGGCGAACATGAACTTACCCAGGTCATGAAGGTGTTCTTCTGTTACGTATTCCAACTGGCCACGGTTCTTCATGTAAATAACAAACAGTGCTATCAGTGATATCCCCGACACAAAGGTGCTGGCAAAAGTATACCAACTGTACATGGTGCTGTACCAGTGAGCATCGATACTCATCAGCCAGATCCAGGGAATAGTGGAGGCCACGGTCAATGTGAATACAACACAGAATAATGATGCATATACGGTGTTCTTAAAGATCCATTTCTTGCCGGTCTCATAATTCATGGGGCCTGTCTTATCGCTCGCCAGGCTCATGGACCGCATCTTCCTTCCCAACAGCCACCACAAGAAGATGGTGATAAAGGACCATACTGTAAAGAAGACAGGGTTCAAAAACCCTTTTTTACCATTCAGTATATGATCCCTGGCTACAGTATCCTTGTCAAGCCACTCATAGATATCAGTACGGCCTCCCCATACAATGGTCATTAGGATTATGAATGTGATGATACCCAAGATCGGGACCACACTGGAAATAGCCTCGGACACGCGATGGAAAGCAACCTGCCAGGCACCCATGGCCATAGTCGTAACACAAATAAAAAACATACTTGCATTCACCACCAATAAC
Organism: Bacteroidota bacterium; assembly: GCA_025361325.1. Classification (GTDB taxonomy): domain Bacteria; phylum Bacteroidota; class Bacteroidia; order Chitinophagales; family Chitinophagaceae; genus Ferruginibacter. The sequence goes on along the minus strand of JANYAL010000138.1, from coordinate 3,248 downwards.
CAGTACACGCTGTTCTGCACCAGCACAGCCCAGAAACGAGTACTGGCCGGATGCTCCCCATGCGCAGAGGACGTAAAAGGATGAAGTGCAATAAATCCATACAGCAATGCTATTACTCCGGCACCGATCAGGCCATACGTCCACTTTTTATAACTGCCCGGTAATTCAAATTGGTGGTTCATCTAAACGTTATTTTTTGTGAATGCTTTTATTTGGTCTTTTTGGCTGTCGTACTGTCGGTTTTGGGTGCAGCAGCTGAATTGTCCGCAGGTGCAGTCTTAGGCTGCAGGGTGCGTATGTATTGAACGATCATCCAACGCTGTCTCTTGTCAAGCTGTGAAGCATAGCTGCCCATATTGTTCTGCCCATAGGTCATCACATAAAACAAACGCCCATCGCTATATCCCGGTGAGGCGGCAACAATGCTTTTCACCCCTCCGATTTTGGGAGCCAGCGGACCATTATTCTCAGCCTTGGCGCCATGGCATACCGCACAGTTGATATTGAAGAGCCTGCCTGCCTCTGCCATATCATCATCGCCCAGCGGTGCCAGCGGGTTCTTTACCTCATTGCTCAGGTTAACCAGCCCGTTGCTGTCATTGGGAACTGTATAGGGAAAAAGCTCTCCTCTCTTTATTGTTCCTGTCGGTGACAGGTTATTGTAAAATATCTTATTCCCACGTTTGGCCGGGTCCATCGTAAAAAGGGAGGAATCTCTTTCTGCATAGGTCTCATAGGCCCGGCTGTATGCCATATCCGGCATATAAATCTTGCCGGGCTGTCGCTTACTGTCGCAGCTGATGAAAACAACAGCCGTTGCCAGAATCAGCGCAGATATCATTATGATCTTTTTCATTCTTGATGCTTCGTTTTAAATAAGGAGATTCAATTCCCTGCTCCCAGCTGGCAGGGCTTAATATCCTTTTTCTTCTTTATATAATTTTTGTTCCCGGTCATATCTTCCTATCCACCATCCGGTTTCCGCATGCTGTACATGTACTTCGGTTGCCCCGGTATTCTGCAGGAAGGACTGTGCTTCTGCATCATTGGTCTTGTCGGTGCATTCAATGGCCATCACAAACAAGTCGTCTGTTGCCCTGGGATGAAAATGATGCTTCTTCACAAAGGGAGCCATCTGACATAGGTAACAAAAAGTGAGCACCATGCCCACAGCAGAGAACAGCACAGTCAGCTCAAAAGTGATGGGTATCCATGCCGGCAGGGCAAAATGGGGCTTACCGCCAATATTCAGCGGCCAATCCTTAGTGAATACCCAACTCATGAAGGTCAGGGCAGTGGTGGTGCCGGTTATGGCATAAATGAAACCAGCGGTATGTATACTGGTCTCCCGGAGACCCATGGCATGATCAAGCCCATGCACCGGGAAAGGTGTATACACATCATGGATCTTGTACCCTGCTTTGCGAACATTCTTCACCGCAGGGAACAATACCTTTTCGTCATCAAAACAGCCTACAACAAATTTTTTAATTCCTCCAGCCATATTTTTAACTTTTACCCCAAAACCCTTCAGGGTTTTTTGGTCCATTATAAATTAAATCTTATTCAAATCATTAAACTCCCAATTCCCCCTTCAGGGAGTGGGGGATCAATGTGTATGTTCCACTTGCGCTATATAAAATTTCTCCGGATCTTCCTTGTCCAAGTCGGTCATCTTCGCTTTGTAATTCTCACCGCTCGTCTTTAATATTGCCTTGATCTCCGCCACAGCTATGACCGGGAAATATTTACCGAACAGGAAGAAGCAAGTGAAAAACAGTCCGAAAGTACCCGTGTAAAAACCTATCTCCCAAATGCTCGGACTGTAATATGTACTCCAGGAAGAGGGAAGATAATCTCGGTATACAGAAGTAACGATGATCACGAAACGCTCGTACCACATACCGATATTCACTATGATGCTCATGAAGAAGGTAACGGTGATGTTCCTTCTGAGTTTGCGACTCCAGAACAACTGCGGTGATACCACGTTACAGAACATCATCAGCCAGTAGCTCCAACCATAAGGACTGAACAGGTTGGCACGGTTCTGGCTGAATGCAAACCATTCGTAGGGATTCTGACCATACCAGGCAATGAATAATTCGGTCAAATAGGCACAGCCCACTATGCTACCTGTAAGTACAATGATCTTGTTCATGGCCTCTATGTGCCCGACTGTTATATAATCTTCCAGACCTAATACTTTGCGGGTGACGATCATCAGGGTCTGAACCATGGCAAAACCGGAGAAGATGGCACCGGCAACGAAATAAGGGGGGAATATAGTTGTATGCCATCCAGGTATGACGGAAGTAGCAAAGTCAAAGGATACTATCGTATGAACCGACAATACCAGCGGTGTGCTCAAACCCGCCAGAACCAGGGCCAGTGATTCATGTCGCTGCCAATGCTTGGTGCTTCCGCTCCAGCCAAAGGAGGCAACGCCATAGAACATCTTCCTGAATTTCGTCTTGGCACGGTCACGTACCGTTGCCAGGTCGGGCAAGAGTCCTGAATACCAGAACAATAAGGATACAGTGAAATAAGTCGATATCGCAAAAACGTCCCACAACAAAGGTGAATTGAAATTCACCCACAAAGGACCTCGGCTGTTGGGATAGGGGAATACAAAGAACGCCATCCACACACGACCCATATGCCATATCGGAAACTGGCCGGCGCACATCACCGCAAAAATTGTCATTGCCTCAGCGGCACGGTTAACACCTGTCCTCCAACCCTGGCGAAACAACAGTAAGATTGCTGAAATCAACGTTCCCGCATGACCGATACCTACCCACCACACGAAGTTGGTAATATCCCAACCCCATCCAATAGTTTTGTTGAGGTTCCACTGACCGATACCATAAGTTACCTCCCTGTAAATACTATACACCCCGAACAATAATAAAGCTACACTGATATAAAATCCAATGTACCATAAGCGGGTTGGCTTCATCTCAATGGGACGTATAATGTCTTCTGTAACCTGGTGGTAATTTTTGTTACCATCAACAAGAGGTTCCCTGATTTGTGATTCGTACTTTAATAATGACATAGTATCTTTAATTTGCCCCAATCCCAAAAAAGGAGTACCGGGGATATTACGTTTTATTTATTCTCAAGCCCTCCTAAAATCCCTCTTGGGATATTTAGTGAATCTTTATGCGTGTTCTTTTTCTGCTGTTTTTGCGCCTTCAGGCTGAGCTTCAGCACCTTCTTCTTTTTCGTTGGTTACGTGCCTG
>JANYAL010000119.1 GCA_025361325.1 Bacteroidota bacterium | reverse complement strand
ATCGCCATCCAGCTTGGTGAGTACCACACCGCTGAAATTCAGCCTTTCATTGAAGGCAGCGGCAGTATTAACAGCATCCTGGCCCGTCATGCTGTCAACCACAAATAAGATCTCTTGTGGATTCACCGCAGCTTTGATACTGGCCACTTCATTCATCATCACTTCATCCACGGCCAGGCGGCCAGCCGTATCTATAATGATTACATTCTTGTTCTTAGACCGGGCTTCCCGGATGGCATGTTGAACAATGGAAACAGCATCCTTATTTTCCCTTTCACTGAATACCGGAACATCGATCTGCCCACCCAGCACTTCCAGTTGGTCTATGGCCGCAGGCCGGTAAATATCCGCTGCCACCAGTAAAGGGGATTTTCCCTTTTTGATCTTGAGATAGTTGGCCAGTTTACCGCTGAATGTTGTTTTACCACTACCCTGTAATCCTGCCACCAGTATGATGGCCGGGCTACCGGTGATATTGAATTCGCTTTCCGTGCCTCCCATCAGTTCAGTCAGCTCATCCTGCACGATCTTAACCATCAGTTGACCCGGACTTACCGCTGTCAGTACTTTTTCCCCGATAGCCTTATCCTTGATCTTATCTGTAAATTCCTTGGCGATCCTGTAATTCACATCAGCATCTACCAGGGCCCTTCGGATATCTTTTATCGTGTTGGCAATGTTAAGGTCAGTAATCCGTGCCTGTCCTTTGAGATTCTTGAAAGCTGATTCTAATTTTTCTGATAATGAGTTGAACATGATTTAAACTAATGATTTTTTATCGCAGATTTTATTGATTCTATGATTTTGCAAATGCATGATGTCGCCACCGGGTATTAAAGAATTACTTTCTTAAATAGTAAACGCAGTATCAATGATTCTGGCTTGTTCTTCAGCATGAATCCTGGCATAGCCGGTGGCGGTCGCCGCACTAGCCTGCCTGCTGATGATATAGAAGCTGATGTTCTTCAGATTCATCCTTAAAAAGGTAGCAGCCCCCATATTCAATGGCTCTTCCTGCACCCAATACCATATAGCGCTGCTGTATTTCTTATACAGCTCATCCAACTGGTGTTGCGGCAATGGATGGATCTGCTCCAGCCGGATGATTGCCACATTTTCGAGGTTTTCATTCTGTCGCCTTTCGGCCAGATCGAAATAGATCTTGCCGCTGCAACACAATACTTTTTTCACGACCTGTGCATCTTTCACAAAACTGTCATCAATCACTTCCCTGAAACCACCGCCTGTAAACTCCTCAACCAGACTATAGCTTCCGGGATGACGCAGGTTTGCCTTCGGTGAAAAATTGATCAGGGGCTTGCGGAAAGGCCAGGCCAGCTGCCTGCGTAAAGCATGAAAGAAATTTGCAGCGTTTGTGATATTTGTCACAACCATATTCAGTTCTCCGCACATTTGCAGGAATCTTTCCATCCTGGCACTGCTGTGTTCGGGCCCCTGTCCTTCATACCCATGTGGCAATAGGAGGACCATACCGTTCATTCGTTGCCATTTTGTTTCTGCGGTAGCAATGAACTGGTCTACAATTGTTTGTGCACCATTGCAAAAATCGCCGAACTGTGCTTCCCACAACACAAGGACATTGGGGTTGGCCATGGCATATCCATATTCAAATCCTAATACAGCATATTCACTGAGCAGGGAATTATAAATACGAAAAGGAGCCTGGTCATTTGTTAAATGATCCAGCCTGTTATATTCATTGTTGCTGACCTCATCATATATTACGGCATGCCTGTGGCTGAAAGTACCCCGTTTAATGTCCTGGCCGCTCATACGCACATCCCTGCCTTCGGTCAGCAAACTGCCATAGGCCATCAGTTCAGCTGTTGCCCAATCCACTTTTTTCTGATCCTGGAATAATTTCACCTTATCCTGTATGAGTTTTTCCACTTTTCGCAACGGCTTGAAATCATCCGGCCACTTCATCAGCCCCTCAAACAGCAAGTTGAACTGGCTAAAGCTGATTGCTGTAACTGGCGACTTGTCGAAATCGGATGGGATGGCCCTTCTGAGACTTTTCCATACCAGTTCAGGAGGCTGGTAGGTATAAGGCAAGGGATGCTGTTTCACTTCATCCAGCCTTTCCTGCAGGTCGGCAAGGAATTTCTTCTCCATCTCTTTGGCCAGTTCCCTGGCTTCCGTTTCACCATTCTCAATTAGGAACTGGGTGTATACTTCCCTTGGATTAGGGTGCATGTCGATGATTGCGTATAATTGAGGCTGGGTGAATTTCGGTTCATCACCCTCGTTATGTCCATGCCTGCGGTAACAGACCATGTCGATGAAAATATCGCTGTTGAACTGCTGCCGGTAAAGTGTGGCTATTTCACAGGCTTTTACCACAGCTTCTGCATCATCCCCATTCACATGGAGAACGGGAGCCTGTACCATGGCAGCAACAGAAGTACAGTAATTTGCTGTACGCGCATCATCAAAATCGGTAGTAAAACCTATTTGGTTGTTGATCACAAAATGAATAGTTCCCCCGGTATAATACCCGGGTAGACCACTCATCTGCAAGACCTCATATACTACTCCCTGTCCTGCTATGGATGCATCCCCGTGGATCAATATAGGAAGTATCTTATCATAATCGCTTGTATACAGCACATCCGCCTTGCTCCGGGCAAATCCGATCACCACGGGATCCACGGCTTCCAGGTGAGATGGGTTAGGTGTCAATTTTAAATGGATGGTATTGCCGCTGGAGGTGATTACATCACTCCCGAAACCGAGGTGATATTTAACATCCCCGCTTCCCATAGTGGTATCAGGTGTTGATGTGCCCTCAAATTCGCTGAAGATCTGTTCATAGGTCTTACCCATAATATTGGCTAGCACATTCAGCCTACCCCGGTGTGCCATGCCAATTACTACTTCCTGAACATTATTTGCAGCTGAGGTGTCGATAATGGCATCCAAAGCAGCAATGGTGGTTTCACCTCCCTCCAGTGAAAATCGTTTCTGCCCTACGTATTTGGTCTGCAGGAACTTTTCGAACATCACTCCTTCATTGAGCTTTTGCAGAATCCTTCTTTTCTGTTCCAGGGATACAGGTTTTAACAAGGTGTTCTCTGCGGCATTGGTAAGCCAGTCTATCTTCTGCTGGTCATTGAGTGCACTAATCTCCACACCTATATGAGCAGTATAACATTGTTGCAAATGATCAATAATATGTTGCAGGGTGGTCTTTCCCAGGCCGGCAAATTTCCCTGCTTCAAATTCTTTTTTCAGATCTGCATCACTCAACCCGAAATTGTTCAGTCCCAAGTTGGCATGACGGTCTTTTCTTTCACGGATGGGATTGGTTTTCGCGACCAGGTGTCCCTTTTTGCGATAAGCTTGAATTAACTGGTAAACACTGAATTCAGCAAGCATGGAAGAGGTTACGGGTATGCTGGACACCTGAGTTACTGGAGTGCCATTATTATATCCCGCAGCATTTCGAACAGCAAAATCAAAGCCATCAAAGAATTTACGAATTTCTACATCCACACTATCAGGATCCTTCAGAAAATCATTGTATAAAGATTCAATATATGCGGGATGGGAACTGGTGATGTATTGAAAATCCTTCATTATTTGTTTGTCTGATCAGGGTGTGTTCAGATCAGTTTGCAAATATCGTCTATTTATGCAATGAAACTTTGGCAGGATTCTGCATTTCCCGCTGATTCCTGCCATTAATACATTAAATTGCCTATAAACAGAAACAGCTGGATTCCTTATAATTACCCTGGGTTTAAAAATCATACACGGATATTTGTTATTTCTTATTGCAAAACCCTATCTTTGCAGCCCAAAATAAGTTTTCATGGCAAACCATTCCGCAACAAAGAAAGATGTCCGTCAGAGCACAAAACGCA
>JANYAL010000045.1 GCA_025361325.1 Bacteroidota bacterium | reverse complement strand
CATTTTTCATTTGAAAAGCCATAAAGATCGATCCCGGCTTTTTTACCCATACAATAATGTATGTCCATCGCCACCCCGGAAGACATGGCCAAGTAAATAAACGTAATTAGGGATAAAAAAACTTTTTTCATTTATACCGCTTGTATCAAAGTTAGCTAATTATTTAAATATGTGTTTTAAAATAGCTGTTAATTAACAAGGGACTTGTAATAATAGCTTTTCAAAAATAAGCAGGTTCAGGTGTCGGGTTTGCAACTTCCGGGCAAACAAATCCCAAATTGTTTCAAATTAACAACTTAACATTCAATAAATTAATAGCAGAAACTGGGAACCGGGATATTGCAACTTAATTAACGAATCCCCAAAGGATGCCAAATCGTATGATCATGCCGGGAGTTGGATAATGCGGAGCCGCGAAATTATTATTGGTAAACCCAAAACCGTTGGCAAAGCTCACTGTGTTCAGGTTTTCTGCTCGTATATAGGCGGTAAAGGTCTTGATCCGGAAATGAAAGAAAGCGGCTATGTCGGGCAGGTTCTTGAGTTTGAAAGTATCCTGGGGCACGAATTGACCTATGACCGGCGAATAATTGTATGCTTTATAGGGGGTATAGTACCGGATCTCAATACCTGTACTCAGGTTCAGGTTCTTGTAATATACACCCTCAAATGCAAATCGGTTACGTGTGAACAACAAAGGAATTTTAACGGGTGAACTTCCATTAGTTTGCTGCACAATTGCATCTGTATACCAATTGACCTTCCTGTTCAGTTTTATTTTTTTTGAAGCAAACACCTGCAGGATATTGATAACATTAGCGCTCTGTGCGGTATGATAATAATCCCTGAAATAAGCCAGGTTGGTTATAAAATGATCTTTAAAGGCAAGGCTGATGAAAGGATTCTGTGCTTCCGCGCCAAAGGAAATGATGTTCTCCTTTTTGGATATTCCAGGGTTGCCAAAATTAAAAGTGGATGCATTACTATATATGAATGAAGGACTTCGGTTGACATTATTAAAGAACAACCTTATATCACCCCAGTGTTTGTTCAGGTAAGTGCCGATAGTGGTATAAGCATTATAATCCCCGCTGTTCAGCCCATTCAGGTAAAACTCTCCCTTGGCCAGTATATCCCACCGCTTGTTCCTGGTCTTGTTGCGGTATTCCCCATGAAGCACCAGGTTATAATAATTCGTTGGCCCCCTTTTCAATTCGCCCCGGAAGTTCTCAACCCGGGCGCCCGCCAGTATGAATTGCGCCGGGTTCTTAGTTTCCGGGAATTGTATCAGTACAAAATCATTAATAATTATCCGCCATTTTTCATGAACCTGTAGGGTATCGGTGGCTTTGTTAAGTATGATGTTATACCAGCTCTTGTAGATTACAGAATCAGCCATCAAATCCTTAAAGAGATAATCATATGTTCCATAGCTGAAAGTATATTGTATCCTTAGTTTGGGATAAAATAAATATTCTGTTGTGGAGTCATTAATGATAATGGAATCCTTTTTCCCGATATCATAGGCCTGTCTTAGAAAAAAAGTGAAATCTTTATAGATATTCCCGGTATTCACCGATGAATTGAACGGATTAGGTTCAAAAGGGCTGGCAGCTCCAAGGTTAACGGGAATACTGAACCTTTTTTTATGGTTCAGATCATATAAGAGGGAGTCTGATTTTATACCGCCATTCTCAGAATTCTTCAATGTGTTACCCACCAATGCGAACCATGCTGCATACCTTTTTCTTTTCCCCTGATAATTACTGAACAGGCGATAATTTTTGTGATTGGTATTCTGTGTTACAAAAAAACCCGGTGCGCTAATGAGGCGGTAATCAAATCCAAAGTTCCAGTTGGGCCGTGGGTTCTGGGTATGAAAGGCTCTTATCATTTGTTCCTTGCCTGATGCGATCTGATAACCAAGTTCTGTATATGGCCGGTTGGTCTTATAGAATTTAGTGGATTCCAGAGTGTACCGGTAACCATCAAAAGCATGAAGGCCAGCATCCCATCCCGCTTTCATATTCGGAGCATATACAAGTGAATAACCTGCGGCCCCATGATTGCCAAGGTATTGAAAGGTGGAAGGAACTGAAAAATACGTATCAAAATCATTGATAGAGTTCACCGGTGACACATTTCGGATGGAATCCATGGATTTATAGGAAATAGAGATGGAGTCCTTTCGGTCATCCCGATGTACAAAATTTATTGTATCTTTTCTGGAGGTATTGCTGCCAATACCAGAAACCCGGTTCCCAATACCCTTGATGATTTCATCATTTACCTGCCCACTCGAATGGGATAAGATCAAAACACTCATCAATATTAGAAAAAAATATTTCATTATCTTCGTATGTTGAACCGGGATGATTTGACCAATGATTTACAGTTGCCTGATCAGATCACAGAATAATGTTGCAAAATTGGGTTCAGCATCCCTAGCAGCCTGAAGGACCTCTTCATGTGTAATCACATTTTCCTCTTCCCGGATTCCTACATCCGTGATCACACTCATAGCAAAGACTGGCAAACCCATATGCACTGCAGCAATGCACTCCGGCACTGTGCTCATTCCAACCGCATCACCTCCCATGGCATGGATCATTTTATATTCAGACCTGGTCTCAAAAGTAGGGCCCGTTACTGCAACATAAACCCCTTCACGTATCTTTATATTCTTCTCTTCTGCTATAGAACGAACTTTATGGATCAGATGCCGCTTATAAGGTTCACTCATATCCGGAAACCTTGTACCCAGTTCCAAAAAGTTCTTTCCAATAAGCGGGTTAGGAATCAGCTGGCTGATATGGTCCGTAATGATCATCAGGTCACCGACATGAAAGGCAGGATTGACTGCACCGGCTGCATTACTCAATAATAAAGTCTCAATACCTAAAAATTTCATTACACGTACCGGAAATACGATCTGCTCTGCAGTATAGCCTTCATAATAATGAAAGCGACCTGCCATGGCAACAATTTTCTTTTTGCCCAGTACGCCGAAGATCAGATTCCCGATATGCCCTTCGACGGTACTGACTGGGAAATGAGGTATTTCATTGTATGCTATCTCAGCTTCAATATTAATCTCCTTTGTAAAAGTTCCCAGCCCGCTGCCCAGTACAAGACCAACCGTAGGTGTTGTTACGTAACGGCTTCTAATGAATGATACAGCTTCATTGATCATTGATAGCATAAAATCGATACATTTTTTTTGAGCGTCAAAGGTAAGATAAGATAGTGATTAAATTTGTGTACTTTCGGTTACATCAAAGGCAGTGGAATTCAATAACGATAACGATAGAAACTGCAATCAATTTCGTCACATAAAACCCGCCTCAGCTTTTCACTACTCAGCACTTCGGTATAATCATATTTCCGGCCATTGATCATGATCACCCGGTACACCAAACGGATACCATGGCTGTAATCCACATACCAGTCCACATGACCGGTATATAGTGGTTGAATTGGTTTGCCATCCTGTTTATGCCAACCGTAAATGGCCACCCGATTCGGTTTGCGATTGGATGTTATTTGCGATGAAATGACCACGTCTTTCTTTATACCGGCAATCAGGCCTTTATGGCTCTTGCGCTGCCCTTCAATCATCAAGTGATGCTGGTAAAAGGTGACGGCACTATCTCGATATGCAAACATAGGTAGCGGTTCGGGCCTGACCTTAGCCTGTGCATAAATATCATTGACCATCTTACGTGTGGGCAAAAAACAATGAAGGCTGTCGGCGATTTGCTGAGCGGACATGGGTGTCATTGGTACACGCGCAAAATCACTGCTGCTGCCAATGCTCAAATAATCAGAAGTGACATAATAGGTGGCGAATAGTTTTTCGCCCAAACTGTCCTTAATCACCACATGTATGGGTACTAACCTTCTCAGGAAATTCGGAACATTTCCTGATAATATCTCTTTGATCATCAGCGGTTCCCTTTCATCCCATTTCATTGTTGCAATATGCTTGAAGAAAGCATTTCCACAAATGGCATCGGTCTTTCTATCAGGCAAAAGCACCTGATGTAAAGGTCTGCAGGAAGCAAAACAATAGATAATTATTATCAGCAAGAATTTCAATACTTATGAAAGTACAAAATATTTCGAGTAACTGAGAAATTCCGTATTTGAACTAGATGGAACGAACCGTAATAGACAAATGAAGAGTGTTTGAAGCTAATAGAGATCAATGAATTTAAGCTGCTATATATAAAAACTCACAAGGTTTAACTTGATACAGTTTTATTATCTTCGCAAAAAAATTATCATGTATGAACCTTCACGAATACCAGGCCAAAGAGTTATTGAAGAAATATAATGTCTCCATCCAGGAAGGCATAGCCTGTACAACACCAGGTGCAGCAGAAGAAGCTTATAAACAAATACACACCCAGTATGGCAGTAAATACGCTGTTGTGAAGGCCCAGATACATGCTGGCGGAAGGGGTAAAGGAAAGATTGCGGGGATTGAACAACGCGGTGTTGCTCTGGGTAGAACCGCTGAGGAAGTAAAACAGATTGCACAGAACATATTAGGTGGTACCTTGGTAACGGTTCAGACCGGTGCAAATGGAAAGTTGGTAAAAAAGGTACTGGTGGCCCAGGATGTCTACTATGATGGACTAAGCCCAATAAAGGAATTCTACCTTTCCATACTGCTTGACCGCAGTAAGGGCCAGAATGTAATCATTTACAGCAGTGAGGGAGGGATAAATATTGAGGATGTAGCACATAACACTCCGGAGAAGATCTTCAAAGAATGGGTTTACCCGGGGGGATTCTTACAAGGCTTTCAGGCCAGAAAGATAGCTTTTAACCTTGGCCTGGGAGGTGAAGCGTTCAAGAATTGTATCAAATTTGTAACTAATTTGTATAATGCCTATGTGGGATTAGATTGCGGCATGCTCGAGATAAACCCAATGTTCAAGACCAGTGATGATAAGATCATTGCTGTTGATTGCAAGATGAACATAGATGATAATGCTTTGATGCGGCACGCGGATATTGCTGCCCTCCGGGATCTCACTGAAGAGGATCCTACTGAAGTGGAAGCCGCCCATTACAACCTGAATTTTGTGAAGCTTTATGGTGATGTCGGCTGCATGGTAAATGGTGCCGGACTGGCCATGGCCACTATGGATATGATCAAACTAAGTGGAGGTGAACCGGCTAATTTCCTCGATGTGGGCGGTACAGCTAATGCTCAGACCGTTGAAGCTGGTTTTCGTATCATTTTGAAAGACCCAAAAGTAAAAGCCATTCTCATTAATATTTTCGGTGGCATCGTCCGCTGTGATCGAGTGGCTCAGGGGGTTATCGATGCATACCAATCGATCGGGAATATAAACATCCCTATCATAGTCAGGCTACAAGGAACCAATGCAGATGTTGCCAAAAAACTAATAGATGCAAGCGGCCTGAAAGTGCAAAGTGCCATTCTGTTAAGCGAGGCAGCGGAACTCGTTGGAAAGGCCGTTGCATAAAACTAAATGTTTAAACCTTTGATTTACATTTAATTGCAAATTCTCAAAATTTGAAATAAAATTCTACCAATAATTGATCACATTTGCAATGATTGGATTCTTTTGATTTGGCCATCTTCCCGGAATTAAATTTTTGAACCTATTTGTTCTAGCCTATTTAAAGAGGCCTTAGCATTTCCAGGCACAGATTCGAGGTACATAGTATGAATCAAATATTCAACACTTTGAAAAATTAAGTCTTCCCAGATTGTTATGACCACTGTCATTATAACACTTGTATCTTG
>JANYAL010000032.1 GCA_025361325.1 Bacteroidota bacterium | reverse complement strand
AGATGAAGACCTATTGCAGGAGAAAAGGTGATGATCCGCTGCCCGATGCTGATCTCTTCCAGTTAAAACAGGACGAAGCGCTTCTGCCTGCGATGGTGGCCGTTACTACCTCACCGCAAACTGCAAAGATCTTTGTGAATGGTGTTGCCATGGGCACGGGAGCCCTGCAGGTTACTGTACCCGTTGATGAATGTGTGACCGTAGAGATCAAAGAAGATGGATTTGTTCCGGAAATCAGGGATTACTGCAAGAAAAAAGGCGTATCCCTTCCTCCCAAATCTGATTACTTCAAATTACAGTCTGATGAATCCTATACTTCCTCCATACAATCGGATATAGCCAATAATGAGATCTTGCTCAATATCAAAAAAGATCGTCCCAAGGAAGAAGCCTGGAAGATCATTGTACAATCCGTACTCGGCAAATTCGATGTGTTGGAAATGAATGATGAGAAATCGGGTTACCTGAGGACCTCCTGGGTGGGACAGGGTTTCAAAACCAATACCATCCGGATGCGGGTGATCGTGAAACAATTCACGGAAGACCCGCTTGCCTATAAGATCAAATTCGTATCGGAATACTCAGGTCATGCCGGTACTCCTTTCAATGCCGATGAGCAGTACCAGCCCTTTGGCAGGATCCTGAAGAAGTATGATGGTTTCCTGGAGGAAATGACCACGAAGCTCAAAAATTAAGGTGGATCAATCAGTAACCCATATATAAGCTTCATACCGGCATTTGCTTCAAATTCATTGAAATGCCTGCCCGGTATTATCTTATTTATTTAAACCTGCGGGCTCACCATTTCCGCTAAAACAATAATCATGCGACCTGCCTTACTCTTCCTGCTACTTACAGCCCTTTCCTGCAACTCCAATGATAACAAACCAAAGGAGACAACCGGAAAGACCACTGAAATTGTAAACAACATTAAAAAAGACAGCGCACCGCCGGCAGCTAAAACCAATGTAAATGACCTGCCGGTAAACGCACCCAATACAACGGCTGATGATAACCTTCCCGGGGCAGCAATATATACAGGCTCCTGGGTAGGACAGGGCGAAGACAAAATCATGATCAGCTACAGCAACGGTCAATACCTGATTACGCTGGATGCCGATAATGACAGCCAGCCGAATAAAACGGTTGTGAAAGCAAAGGAAGACAAGGGTAAACTCCTCGTGGAACCCGGTATCTATTATGGATACAATGGCATGTCTACCATGGTCCCTGTAGGTAAAAACAAACTGGTATTGCACTCAGGTAGCAATACCTATTCTTACGAAAAACCTCAATACTAAACTAAACTGTCCCCGTTGCCTCAGCCGTTATTGCGTATCGAAGCGTGGAAATCTGTACAGGCTTACCAACAACTTAGTGCAGAACATTACTATTGATCAGAAATGGTATTTGAACATGGAATAGATGCCTTTGAAATGCTTACACATTACAACGTGTAAAATGGTTAACACTTCAGCTGTTGGCGGGGACGCACAACAGCGGCGGGCGGGATAGGTAGGTTTTTATGTATCGGGGGAGTAAGCCCAACAGGGGCAGAGACAAAGCAACAAGTACTAGCCCTGTGGCAATCCTCGAATGTTATGGGCGACTTTATCGAGCCACTTCTAAAAACGAAGAATGAATAAAATTTTATAACTTTATAACATGCTGGGGCAAGTAATAAATATCGATCCTGAGATTCTTGGAGGTACTCCCGTATTTAATGGTACCCGTGTTCCATTAAAAAATCTTTTTGATTATCTCGAAGCCGGACATTCTATTGATTATTTTCTCGAAGATTTCGAGAGCGTAAACCGTGATCAAGTACTGAGATTATTAGAATTGTCACAGAAGCTTCTTGAATCTTCCTCAAACATTTTGCATGAAAATATTGCTTGACGAGTGTGTTACAAAGCACTTGAAGCCAAAATTATCCCCCTCTGGCGCAAGTGTTCCTGTACAGATCAATATCGTTTTAGGTGATATTAATGGAACACTTGGGTCTACCAAATCAACCGGACTGTGTCCGGGTTTATGTAACCGCAACCCCCTACTACAAATGCTCCACTTTTAATAAACCATTCTCATGAGTATAATAATCTATTGCACTGCTGTATTTATAGTGCCATGCTTCCCATACCAAACCGCAACGTACGGGGTTTTCGTGTAAATAATCAGATCGTTGCATTAATGTTTTGTTGTTGCTTAATGCTATGGGGTGATAGTCTTGCTTCCAAAATTGAAATTCCTTATTATTGTTATTATGCGTGCCGGTAAATCGAAATATATTAAGCATCCATTCCTTTCTGCTTTCCCCGGGGTGTTCCTGAATTGCCTTAATGACCTGCTTGCTGGTAAATTTCTTTAAATCCCGTACAATGTTTTCAATTTTATTTGTGCGACTGCTGATTATTAAATGGACGTGGTTGGTCATAATAACCCAGGCATGCAATACCAATCCTTTGTGTTCCTGGCAGAAACTTAAACTTTTTACCAGGATTTCTTTATAATGCTCTCTTGAAAAAACACCAATCCATCCAGCAACTTAAAATGTTACAGCGTGCGCAATGGCATCTGAGCCTGCCTTATATTTCGATGACATGGGTAATGATTAAGAATAGGTAAATAAAATAAATTAACCGTATCTTAATTCCCGATATAATCGGGCAGCATTAACAGGCACAAGTGGTCCCATTTTTTTTGCTTAAAATAGATGGTTCGGGGTGGGAACACTTGCCTTTACTTTGATTTCAATAAATAATGTAGTAAATTTTTCAAAGGAAAAAGCAGAGGTGAACTTTAACACTTGCGCCAGATGGGCGAAGGCTGGGGGGCGTGATTGATTTTAAACCGATATATTCGCTATCGCCGCTAGTGAAGTAGATGATAAAGGGGAAAACATGTTATTCTTTCTGACTAATAATACAAGTGAAACATCAGCTTTTTATCATATGGCTGATTCTCATGAACGTACTCCAGGCAACGAAGCAATGGGCAATATGTATCAAGTTTATATGTTTAGTGAACCTATTGATGCTGGTT
>JANYAL010000390.1 GCA_025361325.1 Bacteroidota bacterium | reverse complement strand
ATGAGAAAACCAAATACAATGAGGCCGAAGAGAGAGAGCAGTTTGACCACTGTAAATGTGGTTTGGATCATTTTGCCGCCTTTTACTCCCTTTGAATTTATGTATGTAAGAAATATTATCAATGCAATAGAGACCAGTTGTGCAATATAAATTTTAAAGTCTCCTGCCTGAAGAATAATATTGGTATCCCGTAATTCCAATGCAGGAATAAAATAACCAGCAAATTTGCTGAATGCCACACCCACAGCAGCTATGGTTGCGGTTTGTATCACTGTAAAAAAACTCCAACCGTATAAAAAGCCAGCAAGGGGATTAAAAGCCTCCTTTAAATAAACGTACTGCCCTCCAGCTTTGGGATACATTGCACTCAACTCACCATAGCTTATTGCGGCTGTGAGTGTCATAAAACCAGTGATAAGCCAAACTGTTATTAACCAACCTGCACTTCCCACATTACGGGTAATATCAGCGCTTACAATAAAAATTCCCGAACCAATCATCGAGCCGGCAACGATCATGGTTGAATCTAGTAAACTTAATGTTGGTTTAAATGAAGTGGCGTGCTCAGGCATATATTAATTGTTAACACCCAACAAGATAAATAAATTGAATGGAATTATTATTTTGGAAGTATTTTCATTTTCTCATTCATCCCCCTGATAACGTCCTTGGTAATATCCAGGCTGGAGTCCTTATAAACCATATAATCCAATCCGGTACCTGTAGAAAGGATGTACATATATTTTTTATCTTTGTTGTAGCTGGTCAAGAATTCTTTCAATTTTTTTTGAATATCATCCATAAATGCAAAGCTCTTTTCATTGAGTTTTTGGGTGGCAGCCTGTTTCTTACTGTCAATTTGTTGCTGCTGCCGCATCAGTAAGGATTGAAACTGTTGTGCTTCTTCCTGGGTAATGGTAGCCCCTTTTTTGAGAAAATTGTCCTTCTGGGTCTGTAACCCCCGGTAACCATTTTCCTGATCACTTTCAATGGATTTTTGTTCGGTCTCCAGTTCTTTGCGTTTTTCTTTAATATAGGTGATATTTTCATTCAGGGAATCAAGTTCTACAAAAGCAATAGAAGACCGGATATTGTTGCTGTCACGAAGAATGTTGGAATTATCTGTCTTTGCAGATTTTCCGAGACCTTTTTTTTCTGAGAAATCATAATAATACAGGTACCCCACTGCTATAATCAATAAAATATTTATTAATAAGGATAAATTTTTCATCTTGTACACGTTTTGAACAGCAAAATAATCGCAAACCCATATAGGGCAATGATTATATTGGATTTTTAGGAAAGGGTTAACTGAAACTCCCGCTATAAAAACAAGAAAAGGAGTAAGTTAAAAATCTTACTCCTTTCATTATATTTTGAGATCTGTAGATTATTTGATCTGCCTATCTTTTTACTCTTCCTCATCATAGCTCATTGCTTCTTTTGTTGTCATTAGTAATTCATATTCTTCTTTACTTCCCACAATCATATTCTCAAATTCTCGCAAACCAGTACCTGCAGGAATATGATGCCCGGTGATCACGTTCTCTTTCAGGCCAAGCATTTCATCCGTTTTGCCCTGAATGGCTGCTGAACTTAGCACTTTGGTAGTTTCCTGGAAAGATGCAGCTGAGATCCAACTATGAGTTCCCAAAGAAGCCTTGGTTATACCAAGCAACAATGGTGAAGAAGTGGCTGGGCGCGCATCTCGGTATTCTGCCAGTTTTTTATCCGATCTTCGTAATATGGAATTTTCTTCACGGATCTCACGAAGGGTTACTATTTGACCGGGTCTGAGTTTTGAACTATCACCTGCTTCTGTGACCACCTTCTTGTCATATATATAATCATTCTCCATATTAAAATCAAAGCGGTCTTCAGTATCTCCTTCCAGGAATTTAGTATCGCCTGCATCCTCAATAGTCACTTTACGCATCATTTGTCTTACAATAACCTCAATATGCTTATCATTGATCTTTACTCCCTGTAAACGGTACACCTCCTGAATCTCATTCACAACATATTCCTGTACAGCATAGGGCCCTTTTATAGACAATATATCTGCCGGAGAGGTCTGTCCGTCACTCAATGCAGCACCTGCTTTTACAAAATCCCCGTCCTGAACAAGAATCTGCCTGGACAAAGGAACCAGATATTTTTTTACGACACCGTCCTTTGCTTCCACAATTATCTCCCTGTTTCCCCTTTTAATGGCTCCAAAAGTTACAACACCATCTATCTCACAGACGACAGCCGGGTTACTTGGATTTCTGGCTTCAAATAACTCAGTAACACGTGGCAAACCACCGGTGATGTCACCAGACTTACCAACCGCACGGGGAATCTTAACCAGTACATCACCTGCAGTGATTGGATCTCCATTGTTTACATTGATGTGAGAACCTACTGGAATGTCGTAGTTTTTCAATTCATCACCTGTAATGGACATGATCTTTATAGCAGGGTTCTTGGCTTTCTGACGGCTTTCAATAATCACTTTGTCGTGATATCCTGTCTGCTCATCTGATTCTACCTTATAAGTCATACCTTCCTGAATGTTTTCAAAGAGGACAGTACCGTTAACTTCGGAAAGAATAACAGCATTGTATGGATCCCATTCAGAAATAAGTTGTCCCTTTTTGATATCAGCGCCATCTTTGAAATAAAGGTTGGCACCATAAGGAATATTTGCTGATGACAATACGATTTTTGTCTTGCGGTCAACGATACGCATTTCTGCTGAACGACCCAGGACTATTTCATACATCACTCCATCTTTTGAAGTTGCTTCTACAGAACGCAATTCATCGATTTCGAGAACACCATCGTAACGGGCTTCAATTTTTGATTGAGAACCGATATTACCACCGGCAACCCCCCCAACGTGGAAGGTACGCAGAGTAAGCTGTGTTCCGGGCTCTCCGATTG
>JANYAL010000355.1 GCA_025361325.1 Bacteroidota bacterium | reverse complement strand
TCTTTCAACCTCTCAGGTGCTTCAATCGGGGGTCCTATCATCAAGAACAAACTCTTCTTCTTCATCAGTGGAGAGATGGTAAGGCAGGAACTTCCCGCCACCAGCTTTATTGCCTCGGATGCCAGCCACCCGGTCACATCTGGCAGTATTTCTATCGCCAATGCCGACACGCTGAATCAACTGGCTGCCTTCCTGCAGTCAAAATTCGGTTACAACCCGGGGGTGTACCAGGGCTATAACCAAAAGACCCGGAGTGATAAGATAACCGCCAAGATTGACTGGAACATCAACGCCAACAACACCCTTACAGTGAAATACAATTACCTGAAATCAGCAGCCGACCAGTTCCCCAGTACCAGCAGGAACGGTTTCGCTGGTTTTAGCAGTGGAGGGCAGCCCGGCAATTTCTCTATGCCGTTCCAGGGTGCCGGTTATGTGATCAATAACAACTTCAATATCTTCATTGCTGAACTGAATACCCGTATAAGCAATAAAGCGGTGAATAAATTCCAGATCGGGTATACCGCATTGCGCGATTTCCGTTCGTCGCAGGGAAGTTCAGGTACATTTCCGCTGGTGGACATACTGCTCAACGGAAATATCTATACTACGTTTGGTTATGAACCCTTTTCCTACAATAACAAACTGAATACAGATGTATTCCAGTTCTCTGATATCTTCACCTTTTACAAGGGAAGCCATGAATACACTGCAGGTACACAAAATTATTTCAGGAAATACCTGAATGGTTTTGCACCTGCTTACCAGGGTCTTTATCAGTTCTCTAGCCTGCAGGCCTTTTATAACAGTGTGAACAACGGTACTTCAGCCACACGTTATGCACTGCAGTATTCTGCACTTCCGGACGGATCATTCCCCTATGCCAGGACCGGGGTAAATGAGATTGGATTATTCGTTCAGGATAAATGGAAAGTGACGAAAACATTCACTTTCACGTATGGCCTCCGGCTTGACAATTCAAGTTATTTATCCAAGTTTGATCAGAACCCCAATTTTGCCGCTTTAACCTTTGCCGGCGGGCAGCAATACGATGTTGGTCTGAAACCCGGCGATAAACCCCTGGTATCTCCCAGGATCGGGTTCAACTGGGATGCGCTGGGCGATAAGACCGTTCAGGTAAGAGGCGGCGCAGGCATCTTCTCGGGCCCTCCCCCATTTGTATGGATCAGCAACCAGGCCAGCAACAATGGCGTTCAGTTCGGATCTTTGATCAGGACAACCGGGGTACCATTCAATGCCAACCCCGATACCTACAGGCCTACTTCGGGCGCTGCGAACACTTCATACGGAGTTGCGGTCACGGATCATAATTTCAAATATCCCCAGGTAATAAAATCGGGTATCGCTATTGATAAGAAATTCAAGGGCGACTATGTGGTTACCCTCGAAGGGAACTATACCAAGGACATCAATGCCGTTTATTTTTCCAACATCAACCTGAATGAGGATCCGGCAGCTGCCATTGTGCTGAACGGTCCGGATAACCGTCTCAGGTATGGTGCCATGCCGGGAACCAGCAATAAGATCTATTCAGGCTCAACAGCCGCGAATCCGAACCTTACTACGGCCATCCTGATGAAAAATACCAATAAAGGATTCTCCTATACCACCACTGCCCGTTTGCAAAAGAACTTCAAAGACCTTACCCTCAGCCTGGCATATACCTACAGTAAATCCAAGAATACAGCTGAAAGCGGTAGTACAGCAGGTGGTTTATGGAGCGGTAGACCCGTACAGGGCGATCCGAATACACCCAACCTGGCCTATGCATCCTGGTATCAGCCTCACCGCATTGTAGCCTATGCTGCATACCGTAAGGAATATGCAAAATATTTTGCCACCAGTGTTGGACTTTATTTTGAAGCTGTACCTGCAGGCGTTACCTCCTATGTATATAACGGCGACCTGAATAATGACGGCAATACCAGTAATGACCTGATCTATATCCCCAACAATGCTTCCGAGATCAACCTGGTGAAATCAGGTTCCGGCGGCCTGGGAACAGGTACAAGTTCAGATCCCCGTACCCCGGCACAGATCTGGTCACAGCTGAATAATTTCATCAACCAGGACCGCTACATGTCTACCCATCGGGGGAAAATTGCAGAAGCTAATGCAGTCATCCTGCCTTTCTATAAAAAACTGGATTTAAACCTTACGGAAGACATTTCTATGAAAACTGGCAAGGAAAGGCACACGGTAAGGATTTCCCTGGATATCCTGAATGTAGGCAACATGCTCAACCGCAGCTGGGGCATTGTAAAAACTCCGGTTAGCACCAATTTCCTTCGGTATGAAGGACTGGCAGCTGACGGCAAAACCCCCAGTTATTCCTTTACTTACCAGGATGCTGCAAACCAGGTGCCCCTGGTTAACAGTTTCTCGAACAGTACGAGTATCGGCAGCCGCTGGCAAATGCAGATCGGTTTCAGGTATTTGTTCAATTAAGATATAAACCTAAAAATAAAAAAAGGAGCAGACGATCGTCTGCTCCCTTTTTTATTCATTGAATGCTGTATTATTCTATAATAACAACCGGTTCTGTGGTACGTGTACCATCCGGATGTACAATTTCCATATGATAATATCCTTTGGTAATTGTGCTACCCAGTTTAATGTTGTGTACCGCGTTTCCGCCTTTGAACACAATCTGGTTAAACTGTACCTGTTCTCCATTGTCATTGATAAGCCGCAATCCGTAGGTTCCGTCTTCCATCCCGTTCAACTGGATGTTGATAGCATGGCCAACCACGGGGTTGGGGAAAATATTCACCAGGCTTCCATCATTGTTGTTTCTGGCTTTTATGATGAAGCTCACAACCGTTGCACCCTTATTGGAAGTACTGCGGATGCGGTAATAATTGTCACCGGTGCCGGGGTTTATGTCAGTCCAGGAATAAGCAACTCCGATTCCTGCTTTACCATTTCCAGTTTGATTTCCCACTACAGAGAAGTTAAGACCATCGGCAGATCTTTCAATGACATAGTTGCTGATATTTTTTTGATTGGAGACCAGCCAATTGACTGAGATCGAATTATGCTGGCGGGTAGTCCTAATATCATTGAAAACGATAGGATGAGCCACACATGAAGCATCCAGTGTAATATTAGCCGAAGTGGTGAACGGTCCACAGGGCGTACCACCCACGGTATATGATACCACATAATCGCCAGGCGTGCTTGACTGAATATCTATTGTTCCGCTGGCCGCATCGATTACAAGACCGGCAGTTGAGGTAAATGTTCCTCCCTCGGTACCTACCATTGAAACCATGGCCGTATCACCCAATGTGCAATAGGGAGAGTTTTGGTACCAGATTGTGGCATTGGGGTTTGCTATGAGTGTTATACCGGTTGTAGTGGTAAAATCGCCGCAGTTTCCAGCTGATGCTCCAATAAAATAAGTTACGGTGTATTCACCCGGTAATGAAGCATTCAGGTCTATATTTCCGCTAATGCTGTTTATGGCCAGTCCATCCCCGGCAGAGAATATTCCGCCTGTAGTACCGGAAAGCGTAACATAAGCTACAGAACCTGTTACAGAACCCGGAGGAATACAAAACGATGATGGAGAGTAACTAATGGAGGCATTGGGTGGCGAAGAGATAGTAACCGTAGTATTGGCAGTTGCCGAACAGTTTCCTGTACTTACAAAATAACTGACGGTATAGGTGCCCGGCGTGCTTGATCCCAGGTCAATAGTACCGCTTACACCATCAATTACCAGGCCTGATGTTGATGAGAAAGTGCCACCGGGTGTTCCGGTGAAAGTTACACTGGCATTGCCTCCGTTTCCATTACAATACGGTGCATTGTCATAGGAGATTCCGGCAACAGGCGTAGGGTTTATATTTACTGTAAATGAAGCAGTGTAAACGCCGCAATTGTTGCTCAGGTCATAATTCACCTGGTAAGTTCCGGGTGTACTTGACTGGAAGTTGATCTCGCCAGTAACAGGATCTATTGTCAGGCCGGGTGAAGAAGAGAAAACACCTCCCGCATCACCGGTAAGGTTCACTTGCGCATTAGCAGCATTCGAGCAATAGTTAGAATTGTTATAAGATATCGTAGCGAACGGGGTAGCATTAATCGTGACTGGAGTTGTAACTACAAAATCACCGCAACCGTTGGATCCGATAATTACATAAGATACCGTATGATTTCCGGGGGTGCTATTCGCCAGATCGATAATCCCGGTATTCGGGTCAATGATGACCTGGGCATCGGAGGAAAATGTTCCTCCGGTTGTGCCGGTTAAAGAAACACTTGCTGTACCTGAACCCAGACAATACGGAGACCCTGAATACGCAATGGTCGCTGAAGGTACTGCAGTGATCGTGATGCTGGTTGTGGTGGTAAAATCACCGCATTGATCAGTACCCGATACTGCGTAGGTGACCGTATAGGTACCCGGTGTGCTGGTGGACAGGTCCACTACGCCCGTCCACATGTTAATGCTTAGGCCCGGGTCTGAAAAAAAAGTGCCGCCCAAAGTGCCTTTTATACTGACTGCTGCCTGTCCTGCATTGCTGCAATACGGCGAGCCACTATAACTGATGACGGCAAAGGGACAAGCATTGTCGTTTGAACCAAAGGCAAAGGTATTATTGCATGCCCCAAGGATCAAAAACAAGAAAAAGAATCGAAGTGTTAAGATCGTTTTCATAGGATTGATTTTGATTTTTACGGATTATAGGATTAAAAAGAACGTTGAATGATCAATAGTATTGTATGTTCACCTAAAGATAATAATGGAGAAAAGGGCGAATACCCTGGTTCATTTTTCATAGTCGGATTATTATATAGTTAGAATGAAAGCTCGCACCTGTAAAATAAAGGATACAGAAACCAATTATTCCGGTGTACGTGTCTTTTTCCAGATGTTAACGTTTATTTTATAAAAAAATTACATTTATAAGTAATTTTTTTTATGGATCTTTCTGCTGCAAGATAAAAGGGGAGACTACCGGTGTGCAGGTATTACAATATTAAAACCAGAACTGTCTGGTAAATAAAATGGATAATTTAAAAATTACGTAGATGAAGTTTATATCATGATCTATTTTTCCCTGGTCGGTATCCTTGAATGAAATCGTATATTTTTCGGAAAGCTAATCATCAGGCTCCACCTGTTGTACAGACCTGAAAAAAGGAATGGTAAGACAAGGTTGC
>JANYAL010000308.1 GCA_025361325.1 Bacteroidota bacterium | reverse complement strand
AGGGCCTGGCAGCCTGGCAATATGTTATCGCTACGTTATTAGTACGGTTATTACCGTACTAATAACGTACTGATAGCATATCCTGAAACATCCGATTTCTAACTTAAACCCTTCAGGAGCAGGTTTATGACTAAGAATGGTTTATCAGGTATAATTAAGAAAATATGTTATAGGGCACGAATACCATATTAAGTTTATGATCCCAGACAATTATTTAGCAAAAGGTCAAAAGAATACAAATAATAATATGTTTTGTAACCTTGTTTATATGCTGTGAATATAAAAGACCAGATCATCCCAAAGCCGGAACCTGTTATTACTTAATCTTCCAGTTTAGAAAAGTATTTCTAAAATGAAAGTGTTAATGCTGATCCAGTATCAGTTAATTTAATTTAACTTTCACTATCTAAAATAATCATCATGGAAACACAAACCCTCATTATTGTATTGGTATTAGGTGCTTTAGCCGGATGGCTGGGCGGATTGGTATTCAGTGGTAGTGGCCTTGGGTTGGTTGGAAATATTATTATTGGTATTGCCGGTGGCTTCTTAGGTTATTGGTTGCTGCCAAAATTGGGAATACATATCAACACGGGTACCGGTTGGCTCAACTATGTGTTAACAGCGGCTATAGGAGCCTTTGTTTTATTAGCATTGCTGAATATTATCTTTAGGGGTAATAGCCGGAATGGCTAAATAACCCGAAACTTGTTTCCGGATCTATGCAGAACAGTTGACAAGCTATTCTTTTGCAGAACCAATTAAATCACCTGCTAATCAGCCGCTGGGATTCTTCATTTATTGATGTTCTCGAACAAAGACATAGCCAGATACTATGATGTAAGTGAAGTCCATTATCGCCGTGTATGGAATTTGGACAAGAATCTTTCCCTGCATTACGGCTATTGGGATGAGCATACCAGGAACCTTCACCAGGCTTTACTCAATATCAATAAAGTACTTTCGGACCTGGCTTCCATTCAGGAGTACGAACAGGTGCTGGATGCCGGTTGTGGAATAGGAGGTTCAGCTGCCTGGCTGGCTACCCATATAAAATGCTCCGTTACCGGTATCAGTTTAAGCGCAAAACAGGTATCCAGGGCAAAGCTCCTTGCGGAGAAATTGGTTTTTTCCAATACGATAAAATTCGAAGTAAAGGATTTTACGGCAACCGGTTATCCGGATGCGTCTTTTGATGTAATATGGGCCACTGAAAGCGTTTGTCATGCAACAGACAAAAAACAATTTCTGACTGAGGCATACCGGCTGCTCCGGAAAGGCGGGCGATTGGTCCTTGCCGATTTCTTTAAAAAGGATGGGTTGGAAGGGAAGGAGGCAAAGTGGATCAAAGCGTTTGGTGCTGGCTGGGCAGTCAGTGATTTTGCTACTATCGAGCAATTTGAACAGCAACTCCGTGATACCGGATTTGATACATTGCAGATCAAAAATATCACGAAAGCGATACTGCCATCCGCAAAACGTTTATACCTGGCCTGGTTCCCGGGAGTATTGTTGGGTTTCCTGTACCGTATCTTTCATCCCAAAGCCACTGATTTCGGGAAAAAGAATGTTGATGCAGCCTATCTCCAATATAAATGCCTGAAGAAGGATCTTTGGAAATATTTTACAGTATTGGCATATAAAAAGGAGTAGAGTGCCATCTTTAAAGTGCCAGTTTGCCGATCCTTCCCCCGCCTCCGGCAAAGAAAACGCTTTTACCTGTTTTGGCTTTCCGGCAAACATGAAAACCTTCCTTGCTGATCCATTCCCAGTGTTGTCCTTCATCTGTACTGTAGTCAATGCCGTTCAAACCGCAACTGATCCAGTTTGCTTTACCCAGGTATTCCACGCAACTCCGGTAGCCGTGTAACGAAACAACAGGTGCTTTAAATGTCCTGCCCCCATCGGTGGTGATGAAACAATTCTTTGTGGTAGAATCCTTAGTTGAGAAATCGCCACCAACAACGATCATGGTGTTCTTATTCTTTACTGCGATGGAATTGGCACCCGTCGTTTGCCTGCCCTGTATCACAGGAAGATATGTCCTTGTATCACGTATGAATATCCGCGATCTCAAGCCACCGCTTACAAATACCGCCTCTGATCTTGACAGTTTCCTGATATTGGTGCCACTGGAAGCGAAACAGGCTTCCCCGCTGTCGGCCAGTGGTCTGTTTTGTTCAGGAATGCCCTGCCAGGTCTTTCCCCCGTCAAATGTTCTGGCAATGAAAAAGCGGTTGCTGACAGGATCTCCAATGACAATACCGCTTTGCTCATTCCAGAATTCCATAGCATCGAGGAACATGTCCTTGCTGGAATCGGTGAATACCGTTTTCCAGGTTGCACCCCCGTCTGCAGTTCGCAGGATACAGGAAGGGGACACGATACCCATGATCACAGCTGTCTTCCCGTCAAAAGCCTCTATATCTCTGAAATCTGTTTTTTCAAATCCTTTTACAGTGAACCATTTCCAGGATTCCCCGCCATCGGTTGTTCTCCCTACTGTCCCGGCACTGCCGCTTACCCATACTGTTTTGTCATCCACTACACTTAAGCCACGTAAGGATGCTTTGGTACCTGGTGAAAATAGTTTTACGCTTTGTGCGGAAACAGCCCCGCTACAAAGAAGGCAGCCTATTAATAGAGTGGTTTTCATCGTATGCTATGATTGATTCAGAAAAGTGCATTGTCCTTACCGGTGATTGAATCCACCCCGTTGAAATGGTCCCTGGCCAAAAGCTGTTTCCTGCGTATAGCCTTCAGCGACAGCCTTATGGCGATGACAAATGATGCGAGCGCCCCAATGACCTGCAGCCAGGCAATTCCGCTGAAGAGGAAGAAATCAAAACTGCCATGGAATAACACGGGAAAGAGAAGTGAGAAGAAGAAATACCTGCCACGCCTGGCGGTGTCGAATTTCGCCAGTCCCACATAGTACCCCATCAGCACGGCAAATGTACCATGCGCGGGGACGGACAGGAACATCCTTGTAATAGCCGTTTCCATCCCCTGCTGGTAAACATACCCGATATTCTCCAGGGTGGCAAAGCCCATTCCTACCATGATGGCATACATGATCCCGTCGAAAGGGTCATCGAATGCCTTGCGGGAGTAAAAGAACAGTCGCAGTACCATTAATTTGCTGCCTTCCTCGCTGATAGCCACCACCAGAAATGCAAAGATGGCTACATACAGGAGGTCCTGGCCCATCTGTTCACCGAAGATCTTTGTATAGGTTACCTGGATAATAACAGCAGGCAGGATACTGAGCATGCCAAGAAAAAAGGCCAGCACAAGCATTCCTATTGGTTCTTTATTGTATTTATCCTTCAGGTAAATGAATATGCAGATAGCAATACCGGGAGCGATGGCGAGGGCTAATAATCCCATGATAAAAAGGTTTTTGTCTTACTTTTGACCAAGATAATTTTTTTTTCCGATAGACCGGTAAATAGCCTGCAGAGATGAACAATAATTTATTTCACCCGGATAATGATCATACCGATATACACCAGGTTATACAACTGATGGATACAGGACAGCAGTTAGCCCTGACTCCGGAAGCCAGGGAAAGGATCAACAGGTGCAGGCAATACCTCGATCACAAGATTGACCAAACGGATGAATTGTTCTACGGCATTAACACCGGTTTTGGCTTTCTGCAGCAAGTCCGTATAGATCATTCTCAATTGCAGCAATTACAGAAGAACCTGTTACAGTCGCATGCCTGCGGCCTGGGTGAGGAAGTATCCCGTGATATTGTCCGGCTCATGCTGCTGTTAAAGATAAAATCACTCAGTTATGGATTTTCCGGTGTGCATGTACATACCGTTGAACGCCTGGTGGACATGTATAACAACGATGTGCTGCCGGTGATCTATACACAGGGCTCACTGGGCGCCTCGGGCGACCTGGCACCCCTGAGCCATTTGAGTCTGCCCCTTACGGGTTTGGGTGAAGTGTACCTGAAGGGGGAAAAAATGACCGCAGCTGAAGCTTTGAAACGGATGGGATGGGAACCCATTCTCCTGCAAAGTAAGGAAGGGCTGGCGTTGATCAACGGCACCCAGTTCATGAGTGCCTATGGCATGTATAGCCTGGTACAATGCCGCCGGCTGCTGCAATGGGCTGATACGATCGCTGCCATCAGTTATGATGCCTTTGACTGTTCGATGACACCGCTGAACGAGAAGATCCATCTTATACGTCCGCACCGGGGCCAGGCAGATACAGCAGCGGCTATGCGCAAATTACTGGAAGGCAGTGCAATCGCATCCCGGGAAAAGGCACAGGTACAGGACCCTTATTCCTTCCGCTGCATACCACAGGTGCACGGCTCCACCAAAGATACCTATGAGCATGTACTGGGTGTATTCACTACTGAGATCAATTCGGTCACGGACAATCCAAATATTTTCCCCGAAGATGATCTCATTGTGAGCGGTGGCAACTTCCATGGCCAGCCATTGGCTTTTGGCCTCGACTTCCTGGCTATTGCCATGGCCGAGATTGGAAGTATATCGGAAAGAAGAAGCTTTCAGTTGCTCAGCGGGCAACGCAACCTTCCTTCCTTCCTGGTCAAGAATCCCGGTCTGCATTCTGGATTGATGATACCTCAATATACCGCGGCCGGCATTGTGAGTGAGAATAAACAATTATGCACCCCGGCCTCTGTGGATTCCATTCCTTCCTCCAATAACCAGGAAGACCATGTGAGTATGGGAGCTAATGCAGCGGTCAAATGCAAAAGAGTGGTGGAGAACGTAGAAAAGGTATTGGCCATTGAATTACTCACGGCTGTGCAGGCACTTGAATTCCGCCGGCCACTCAAAAGTTCGGATACTATTGAAAGTATTGTTGCTGCATTCCGTAGCACTGTCTCTTTCAACGATGCCGACAGGATCCTGCAGGAGGATATGCTGAAGTCGGTAGCGTTCATTCATAAAGAAATTATTACCTGAAGGGACTAAGCGGGCGTTGGCCTCTTAGCTTAAGTGACGATCGATACGAACCACCGATTCCAGTGCCAACTGGGTCATTGCCTGAAGTGAATGCTCCCTTTCACCGGGCGAGATTCGTAGGCCCGTTGGAATAATATCCGATACGGTGAGCAGGCAGGCTGCCATCTTATTAAGTTGTTTAGCATTTGCGAACAGTGCAAAGGACTCCATCTCCACGGCCAGGCATTGATTTGCTGAAGCCAAAGCCGGAACATCTGTCTCCACCCGGTAAAAAACATCGCTGGAATGGATATTCCCGCTTTTTACCTGAAATTTCAGTTCCCTCGCTGTTGTATTGATCAGGTCAAAAGCAGGGCCCTGGTGAGATACATGGTCTGCTTTAAACCCATGTGCATTCAGTGCGTAAGTGGATTCACTGAAAGCGATATCTGCATTCAGCAGGTTGTATAGCTCCAGTTCTGTTGTATAGGCACCTGCAGTACCGATCCGTAAAATGCATTCCACCCCATATTGCGAATATAGTTCATGGCTGTAAATTCCGGTAGAAGGGCATCCCATACCGCTGCCGCCGATGGTTACGCGGGTGTGCCCGTACATGCCGGTATAATAAAGCATATTCCGGGTATCGCTCACCAGTACAGGGTCTTTGAGTTGCGTCAAAGCAATATGCCTGGCCCTCAGCGGGTCGCCGGGCATCAGTACGATCCTGGCGATATCACCTGTTGCGGCACTGATGTGTATGCTCATAGTTGATCATTTTTAAAAGTAAATGTTTTGATGGGATAGATAATGTTTTACAAAGTATTGTGCCAATTTCTATTTATCCGGTATAAAAAAATATCAATGAATGTAGAACATAACATTGAGATCATACTCAGTAATTCAATAAGCATGACCGGCCATGCACTTGGATTTCTCTGTGTATATTTGTTTGGTAGGTAGGTAAATTAAAACAGGAATTATGGTTACCGTTAATAAACTCGATGCAATCAGATACAGAACCCCTACAGGAACTCAATTGTCCTGTAAAGGCTGGATACAGGAGGCAGCCCTGCGCATGCTGCTCAATAACCTTCATCCGGATGTGGCCGAAAGACCGGAAGAACTGATCGTGTATGGCGGAAGGGGTAAAGCAGCACGTAATATGGAGGCCCTGGATAATATTATTGCCGCACTGAAGGTATTGGAGAATAACGAGTCCTTATTGATACAATCGGGCAAACCTGTAGGCATTCTTACTACACATAAAGACGCGCCCCGGGTATTGATCAGTAATTCACAACTGGTACCTAAATGGGCTACCTGGGAACATTTTGATGAACTCGAAAAGAAAGGTTTGATGATGTATGGACAAATGACTGCAGGCTCATGGATCTATATTGGCTCCCAGGGCATTGTACAGGGTACATACGAGACCTATGCTTCACTGGCCAATAAACATTTTGACGGTACTTTAAAAGGCACACTGAATGTCACCGCCGGATTGGGAGGCATGGGTGGCGCGCAACCCCTGGCCATCACCATGAATGATGGCGTGGCCCTGGTGGCAGAAGTGGAGGAGTGGCGCATAAACAAACGCCTGGAGACCAGGTACCTCGATGAAAAACATACCAGCATCGATGAAGCTATCAATGCAGCTATCCACTATCGGAAAGAAGGGGAGGCTCGCAGCATTGGCGTAGTGTGTAATGCCGTACACCTGCTCTACCGGCTCATACAGCGCGATATCATACCTGATACCCTTACCGACCAGACCAGCGCCCATGACCCGCTGATAGGTTATGTGCCTCATACCCTGAACAACGAAGAGGCCAATATGCTGCGCAAACATGATCCCAAACACTATGTAGAACTGAGTTACGAAAGTATGCATCTTCATGTGCAACTCATGTTGCAGCTCATGGACAAAGGTGCCATCACATTCGATTACGGGAATAATATACGCGCCAGGGCACAGGAATATGAACAACAAAATACAGACCACCTGCAGCCTGCTGTGGTCAAAACCCAATCCATACACTACCGGCCGGGCCGTTGTTTTGATTTCCCGGGATTTGTACCGGCCTATATCCGCCCTTTGTTCTGTGAAGGAAAAGGCCCATTCCGGTGGGTGGCACTAAGTGGCGACCCTAATGATATTGCAGTCACGGACGAACTCATCATGAGCCTTTTCCCTCATAATACAAGCCTGCACCGCTGGATGAAAATGGCCCAGGCACGAATCGCCTTCCAGGGACTGCCGGCACGTATTTGCTGGCTGGGACAGGGTGAAAGGGAAATAGCCGGACTAGCATTTAATGAACTGGTACGCACCGGTAAGGTGCTGGCACCCATAGTTATAGGCAGGGATCACCTGGATACAGGAAGCGTGGCCAGTCCAAACCGGGAGACTGAAGCCATGATGGATGGGAGTGATGCCGTTGCCGACTGGCCCATCCTCAATGC
>JANYAL010000274.1 GCA_025361325.1 Bacteroidota bacterium | reverse complement strand
ATCTGTGTTAATTAACACAGATGGTAGCACCCTGTACACACCCTGTACGCACCCTGACCCCTTACAGACCACCCCCCTGCAGAAGAAATAGTACAGATATATATAATAAAAATACCCTGGTTTTACTGCCAGACTTTGAACTGCAAATCGTTTTTCGCATTACACTTCCCGCCAATGCGAAGGATAGCGTTTTTTTGATTGAACCCGTACGTTATGGGTACAAAACATAAACATGAGCAGCTTAATTTCAAATTACCAGATATTATATGCGTATCATTATTTGATGCACACCTGCTCGATATTCATTTATTAATTAGATTTGAATTCATATTCAAAAAAGTTCATAACATAGAATCAAAAGTGCAGCACATTTAGTTACTGCGGTAATTTGTTCACGAAAGGCTGATCCTGTAAACAGCAGGCACAATTGTGCTAAAACGATCATTTATAACACGAAAAATAAGAAAATTTAAAAATGAGATACACGCTACTAACCTTTTGCAGTACAATACTTTTCCTATTCATGCACCAGGATCCGTTACTGGCACAAAGCCTGGCCATTAATACCGATGGTTCAGCCGCAGATAACAGTGCATTGCTCGATGTAAAGAGCAGTACAAAGGGCATCCTGGTACCCAGGACCTCATCTGTAACCCGTCTTGCCATCATAAACCCTGCCAAGGGGCTGATGGTATATGATACCACCACCAGCAGTTTCTGGTTTTTTGATGCCCTTTCCTGGAAAGAAATGGCCATCAGCAACAATGTATGGAGCATCCTTGGCAATGCGGGTACCGATTCCAATGCGAATTTTATTGGCACCACCGATGCCCAGCCCCTGAGGTTCCGCCTGAATAATTTCTGGGCCGGGGAAATGAATCCTTATTCCGGGAATTATTTACTGGGCGACAGTGCAGGCCAGGCGCTCAATGGCGGCTTATACAATACAGGCTTGGGTTCCCGGGCCCTTACCAGGCTTACTTCGGGATACTGGAATACAGGCCTGGGCTTTGGGGCACTGAACAGTAATACAAGCAAGAACAGCAATACCGGCCTGGGGGCATTTGCTTTATACAAGAACACGACCGGCCAATGGAATACCGCCACAGGTGTGGATGCCTTGTTTTACAATACCAGCGGGTATTACAATACGGCCAACGGAGTGTATGCCCTTTTCTCCAATACCACCGGCGATCACAATACCGCCATAGGAAACGAGGCCATGTATGCAAACACCACCGGCGTTCTGAATACAGCTGTTGGGTTTGGAGCCCTTCATTCTAACCTGGCATCTGGTTATAACACGGCCATAGGGGCCAGTGCCATGGGGCTGCATACCAATGGCAGCCTGAATACGGCGGTGGGCCAATATGCGCTGGGTTTTGACACTTCCGGTAACGCCAATACGGCTGTTGGAACAAGTGCACTTAGTTCAAATACAAATGGTAATTATAATACAGCTGCCGGTTATAACTCACTGGTAAACAATATCACGGGATTATACAATACAGCCCTGGGCTATAATGCCGGAACCAATGTAGGTACATTCAATAATACGATCAGCATCGGGAATACCACCTACCTGAACGCATCAAGCAACCAGGCTTTTTTTGGAGGCACCAGCACAACCTGGAACGGGGGGAATGTTACATGGAGTACCTACTCAGATGAACGGGTAAAGAAAGATATCATGGCTGATGTGAAAGGCATTGATTTTATTAATCGTCTAAGACCCGTTACTTATTACCGGGATATACATGCCATGACGAAACTAACAGGCAATAAAGAGACCGGAGACTACCCGGGGAAATACGATATCGAGAAGATCAAATTCTCAGGTTTCCTGGCACAGGATGTAGTTAAGGCAGCTGCTGATGCAGGGTATGATTTCAGCGGTGTTACCCGTCCGCGTAACGAACATGAGTTGTACACCCTGAGCTATGAATCCTTTGTGGTACCTATGGTGAAAGCCATGCAGGAACAGCAGGCCATGATCGTTTCCCTGCAGCATGAGTTACAACAAGTAAGGTCTCAAAATAAATCCCCGGAGGTAAATAAGACAACGGACATGCCGGGACTCGAAAAGAAGATAGCTGCGTTGGAGAAACGCCTGTCTGGCCTGGAAAAATAGGATCTTACAGAAGAGATGTCTCTTGCATGAACCGGTTCCGCTTGATACCTCCTGCTGAAAGGTATCTTTCTGAAAACTTATTAAATCAATAATATACTAAACAGGCCCGTTTAGTATAAATATTGTTTACTTGCTATTTTAAATGAAATGGCCAATCATGAAGACATGCCTGATCCTCTTAATTACCTTCGTTCAATCATACGTTGCCAGAGCCCAGAAAGCCGACCTGGTTCTGAAGAACGGTACTATCATCACATTGTCCGGCAGTGGTTCCAGGGCTTCGGCCCTGGCCATAAAAGACGGTCTGGTCCTGGCTACCGGTAATGACCTTGGTATGGAGAAATATATTTCCAAAAGCACCAGGGTCGTTGACCTAAAAGGTGCCACCGTCATCCCGGGTTTCAATAATGTTCACCAGCACCCCAGCCCCCTTTATAACTGGGACAAACCCTATGCCACCCTCCGGCTCGATACCGTAAGTTCTATGCAGGGCCTGATAGCCCTATTAAAAAGAAAAGCGGCCATCACTCCCAAAGGCTACCTCATCAGGGGGGAAGGTTATAATGAATTGAAACTCGGTGGACAGCCCACAAAAGATATACTGGACCAGGCAAGTACGGAACACCCCTTTGAGATCACACACGCCAGTGGCCACCTCTCGGCAGTAAATTCTTTTGTACTTCAGAAAAATAATATCACAAAGGACACCAGGGATCCCAGCGGAGGCGCATTTGACCGGGATAAGAATGGTGAGCCGGATGGTATTGTCAAGGAATCGGCGCGCAGGCTGTTACAAGCTGCCGATCTCAGCTTCACTCAGCACCCGGGCTTGGAAGAAGAATTGCAGGGATACAGAGATTATTTCAATCAGCTCCTGGCCAGTGGTATCACCAGCCTGGGTGATTGCTGGGTAACACCCGAAAAATACAGGATCTACAAAACATTGGAAGCACAGCATTTTCCCCTGCGGTTCAATCTTTATATAGGTTCCGACTTTCTAGAAGATGTGATCAGCGGAAAGATACCGGTACAGCATACCGATAACCTCACTGTCGCCGGAATAAAACTCTTTCATGGCAACTCGCTCAGCGGCAAGACCTGCTGGCTGACCGAACCCTATGATATGATAAACCCTACAACCGGACAATACGATTATTTCGGAATTCCCCCGGCCAGATCACAGCAGGCACTCGACAGCGTGGTACTTGCCATCCATCAAGCTGGGCTTCAACTGGCCTGCCATTCCAATGGTGACCGCGAGATCAGCATGGTACTCAAAGCCATTGAATATGCGCAGCGCGTATACCACCGAAAGGATACGCGCCACCGTATTGAACATTGCAGTATCGTAACGATCGCGATCCTGGAAAACATTAAAAAGGATGGTGTTATTCCTGTATTTCATTGTTACTTGAACGAGCTGGGCAATCAACTGCTCGTTTATACCCGGCAAAAGAATAGCCTGCTCATCCCTACCCATACGGCGCTGCAGATGAAGATCCCCTTTGCCCTGCATTCCGATTACCCGGTTTCCCGTTATGAATCCATGACCCGCTTATGCAGTGCTGTTAACAGAACGAACGGTGACGGTACTATCCTGGGAGCCGGTGAACAGCTATCACCCGAACAAGCCATCTATGCTTATACTTCCGGAGGGGCATACACTACACATGAGGAAAATAAAAAAGGGAAACTTATACCGGGTTTTTTTGCAGATATGGTCGTATTGGAAAAAGACCCTACGCGTGTTGAACCGGCTGCTATTGACAGGATACGGGTATTGGCCACGTATGTTGGCGGTAAAGAAGTGTTTCACCAGGACTGATGATTCTTAATTTTTGATTGCTCCGGTTCCATACAAATATGTATGTAATTTCTTGCAGGCCTAAATAAGGGTTCATTAATTTTGATTTCTAATATTTAAATGTTTTCTTTACCCTACTTCCCCAATAGATAGCAACATTATCTTTAATCACTAAACAAACAATCAAATGAAAAAATTACTCTTCATGCTTTTGTTCATTCCAGTTCTTGGAATGAGCCAGACAAAAAACGTACTCACCTCCAGCCGTTATTTCTGCAAGCCCGATAAGGTGGAGGAATTCAAAAAAGCCATTGCGGCTCATGCACAGAAATACCATACCGGCGACTGGAAGTGGCGCGTGTGGTCGATACAGACCGGTCCGGATGCCGGTGGATATATGGTTACAGAAGGACCCAACAACTGGACAACCATTGATGGCAGGGCTGATATTAGTGCAGAACATATGGCCGACTGGAACAAGAATGTAATGCCACTGACTCATGGCCTGGCCTCCAGCATGTACCTGACCTTTCAACCCGATATGAGCACCGTGCAGCTAACGGATTATGCGGATAAGATCATCATCAGTCATATGGAACCCAAACCCGGGAAGATCCCCGGTATTATAGACGGGATTAAGAAAATGAAGAAAGTATGGGAAGCTGGCAAGGAATCCATAGCTGTCTATTCCCTGACTGCTTCAGGCGAACCGGGCTATTTAACCGTTACCCGCTTAAAGAATGGATTCAAGGAACTGGAAGATGGGTATCGTAAACCCATGTCCGACAGATACAATGAAGCATATGGTGCCGGTGCCTGGGATAATTACCTGAAAGATTATGCCGATGCGGTTGAAAAACGATGGTCTGAGATTATGATCTACCGTCCTGAACTGAGTTCTAAATAGAAGCTATTATATGAATTATAGCGAATTATGGGAACGGGATTCTTCCCTTAATAAAATTCCTGTAATTCGCTACAATTCGTGTAATAAAATTCAACTCACCCTATCCCTTTCATCACACCACAGTCTTTTTGCATATCCAGGTTCCCTGATATTATTATGTGCCGTTTCGGATGTGTGAACTTTAAATAGTTTACCTGGCAGGACTGATATTATCTGCCATACTTTCTATTGTATGAATAGAGATGCCTGTTTATCCAGTTTGTTTCGCCAACAAATTGAACATCTTTTCTGATACTGAAAATTGTCTTACCAAGTGTGTATGTGTGTCTGATAGTTGCCTGCTTATTATCGTTCCCGTCTTTACCTGATTTTTCTGTAATGATTTCAATATTCCCATTTGCAAGTGTATGTCTTGTTTTTACGAATTCCTTGTCAATGTAGGTACCCTCTGTTGAAATCGTCATCGTGTCTGTAGCGTTAGCAGCCGGTTCTTTAGGGTAGATATTTGAAAAGATAAATGTGTTGGTTCTTTGTATTCTCTGTATGGCAAGGTCAGCCGGCATCGTATACGATTTTCCGGATGAATAGTCAAGATATGTCAAAGAACCTTGCCAGCTTCCTGTCAATGTAGAAAAATCTTTTACCGTGGTGCCGGATGTGCTTTGCGCATTACAAAAAGTCAAAATCAAAAGAGAAAGTACGGTTGTCAAATAAATTTTCATGTGTATGAAAATATTTGTATTTGTTAAAATCTTTGTTCCGTGATTGTTCACCTTGCAGGAAGGAGGTCATATTGATGAACTGTTTTTAAAAAAGAGCTGTAGTGTTGCCAATGGGGCAACTGGGCTTCTCTGGCCGGGGAAAACGGTGGGCTGTGCGGGGCTCGAACCTGCGACCCCCACGTTGTCGACGTGGTGCTCTGAACCAACTGAGCTAACAGCCCTAAAACCGGCGGGTTTTTTAAACCCGCCGGTTTTAAAAAAGGGCGCCATGAGGCACCCTTTGGTTGAATCATTTATAAAACCTTTACTTCAGGTGCTTAGACATGTGTTTGGCCATGTCGAACATAGAAACCTGTGCCTTACCGGCAAATACGGGTTTCAGTTTTGCATCGGCATTAATCATACGCCTGTTCTTTGCATCCTGCAGTTTGTTGGCTTTTATATAAACCCATATCTTTTTAACTGCTTCTGTACGTGGTACCGGTTTGTTGCCGATTACAGCTGCCAGTTCAGCACTTGGTGTAAGCGCTTTCATAAAGGCAGCATTGGGTTTACGTGCAGTTTTTTTCTTAGCTGCTTTTTTAGTTGCTTTCTTGGGAGCTGCTTTTTTTGGAGCTGCTTTTTTAGTTGCTTTTTTAGGAGCTTTTTTAGGAGCTGCTTTTTTTGGAGCTGCTTTCTTGGTTGCTTTTTTAGTTGCCATGTTTTTTTGTTTTAGAATTTGAATGGGATTTCAATATACAAGTTTACAATATTTTATCAATATTTTCATCATATGTTTACAATTTCCCTGTATAAATTGATTTATTTCCCTCTTTTAGGACCTGCCCGGGTTGCAGAAAACTCCCCGGGAGTTCCTAGTTTGCCTGGTAACTTACAGAACTCTGACTTACTGTTTTGTACGATGATGTATGATTAAACGAAACGTCATACCATCAAAAGTTTCGTGGAAACTAAAAAGGCTATTGCCGGTCTGAGCGGAAAGCAGAAGATTGACCTGTAATTGAGCCATTGGTCCAGGGCTATTGAATGATCGGGCAGGAAAAGAGCCAGAATAACGCTTTCTCCATCAAGCGAAAAACCTCCCTTGAAGGAGGCTTTCAGAACGTTTGCTCTTGTGGTAAGTCTTTACCTGGATGTGGATAATTAATTTGGTTTTCTTTCGGATAATTGGATAGGTTTTCTAAAGGGATATTGGTTGGTTCTGATATAAAGGTATAATACGGAATATCATAAATGAAACGAAAGTCTCCAAAACAGGCTGATCTGCTGCCGAACCGTTATAATTAAATACCGAACAGGGAGCAATGCTATCCTTAAACAACTAAATATAATAAGATTGCAGTAGAGCAATACAATACTTGATTTGTCCGGATCAGTTAATGAATTTTCCCTTTTGTGTGCTTTTAATAATTTATAAACGTTGTCCGCTTTTCACATAAATTAAACAAGGAAATATTTAAATAAATATCATTATATTTATAGGAGATTGACATGATTTAAAGGGGTTAGACTAAAACTATTGCTTATGAATAGATTCAAACTGTTATTCATTCTGTTCACCTTGCCGGGTGTTTCAGCCAGTGCACAGGTTGGCCTG
>JANYAL010000258.1 GCA_025361325.1 Bacteroidota bacterium | reverse complement strand
GGAAGGAGTCGTCGCAGATCTTCAACAGGGCGGGGTAAACGCCCTTTTCCTCCCCGCCCATCACTATCGCACAGGGTTCCAGTAGGTCAAGCTCAAACACTTTCTTTTTGGCCTTCAGCTCACTGGCGAATACCTTTATGCCATTCAGGTGCAGTTCATCCACCGCCTTCATCAGGCTGTTCACCCTGCAAACGGCAATCTGTTCCAGTGCACCGGCTGAGGTGAGCACCGCATCCTCATTCAACGCGCCTACCCCCTTGTCAGGTATGATGAGTGCATGCACACCAAAACAAAAAGCACTGCGGGCAATGCCCCCGATATTACGGATATCGGTGATCCCATCCAGTATCAGGAACAAGGGAACTTCGCCTTTGTCCACCACAAAGGAAATGATATCCTGCAGGTTCTGATACTGCACTTTAGCAATGAGGGCGATGCAGCCTTCGTGGTTGCTGACATTGAAATTGTTCAGCTTCTCTACCGGCACTTTGCTGACAGGCACCTGGTATTCTTCCGCCAGCCTGCGTATGGTATCAATCACTTCCCCATGCACCGTTGCCTGCAGGTATATGCGCTCCAGGTGCTTGCCGCCCTGCATGGCTTTTATCACTGCCTCCCGCCCTGTCACCAGCATATTCTTCTTGGGACGGTGATGCTGTTGCCTGAAATTTTTCACGATTACTTTACTGTTTATAATTGTTACCGGATACCGGATAGCAGTTCAATGATTGAACACCCGTTTACTATACAACATTCGCCTTTCATCTCCACATTGGCACATCACCCAATCTCCAGATCATCACTATACCCCATTTCATATTTCACTGAGATGCTTCGTTCCAGCCTGTGACAGAAAATCTTTCCCTTTACCATCCACCCATCTACCACAAACTTACCCATTAAACAATGAAAAAAACAACCCCTGTCGGATTTGGCGGAATTGGCGCCTGGCACCTAATTTTATACCAGTTTGTTGCAGACAGGTTGCGGACAGCATGCCTACAGGGTGCGTACAGCATGCAGAAACCTGCAACAAGTCTGCAAGCTGGTAGCATCCTGAACCCTTGCTGAACCCATGTAGGTTTCTGGCAATATGAAGGTAATTCACTAACTTAAACGGGCTACCCAAAAACAACGATGCCAAAGTGTTGAACTTTGGCATCGTTTTGAAATTTTGAAGTTTGGTAAAATTTTAAACGCTACCAAATTTGCTCATCTATTTCAGTCCGAATACTTTTTTCACCTCTTTCACGGCATCGAGCTTCTCCCAGGTAAAGAGTTCCACTTTTCGTTTAATGGTCTTGCCGTCGGGTGCCGTGAAGCTCTTTTCCACCCATTTGTTGATGCGGCCCATATGCCCGTAGGCGGCTGTTTCGCTGTATATTGGGTTGCGCAATTTCAGGCGCTGTTCAATGAAATAGGGGCGCATATCAAAGCAGGGCATCTGCATCACTTTCCGTGCGATCTCACCGTCGCTGATCTTCACCTTAGCCGTACCGTAAGTGACTACGTTGATGCTGGTGGGCCGTGCCACACCAATGGCATAAGACACTTGTACCAACACCTCGTCGCATAAGCCGGCGGCCACCAGATTCTTGGCAATATGACGGGTTGCATAAGCTGCGGAGCGGTCAACCTTGCTGGGGTCTTTCCCGCTGAAAGCGCCGCCTCCATGGGCGCCCTTTCCGCCGTAGGTATCCACGATGATCTTGCGGCCGGTGAGGCCGGTATCGCCGTGCGGTCCGCCGATCACGAATTTGCCGGTGGGGTTGATATGGTACTTGATCTTGTTGTTGAACAGGTGGGCATACTTGGTGTATTTGGCCTTTACCCGGGGGATTACGATACTGATGATGTCTTTCTTGATCCTGGCCAGCATGGTTTCATCGGTGCCGAAATCATCGTGCTGGGTAGATACCACGATGGCGTCTATACGAACCGGGCGGTTGTTGTCGTCATATTCCAGGGTAACCTGGCTCTTGGCATCCGGCCGCAGGTATTTTATTTGTTTATTCTCCCGGCGCAGCTCGGCCAGTTCGATCAGGATAAAATGGGCCAGGTCAAGTGCCAGGGGCATATAGTTATCCGTTTCATTGGTGGCATAACCGAACATCATGCCCTGATCGCCGGCTCCCTGTTCTTCCTTCTTCTTGCGGTCAACACCCTGGTTGATGTCGGACGACTGTTCGTGAATGGCCGACAGTATCCCGCAGGAATTTGCTTCAAACATGTAATCACTTACTACATAGCCGATCTTGCGGATGACCCCGCGGGCGATCTCCTGTACATCCAGGTAAGCCTTGCTTTTCACTTCGCCGGCCAGGATCACCTGACCTGTTGTGACCAGGGTTTCACAGGCCACTTTGCTGTTGGGGTCAAAGGCCAGGAAATTATCGATCAGCGCATCGCTGATCTGGTCGGCCACTTTATCGGGATGTCCCTCGCTTACAGATTCGGATGTAAATAAATACGACATAATTATTTTTTTAAGAGTGCAAAGATAAGGTTGTAGCATTTAAACACAAAGTCCTCCGGAACTTCCCAGAGGACTCTTAATATCTTTTTGCGACCTTACAATTTTGAATACACGATGCGCAGCATCAACCTGTAATTGGGATTGGGATTACTGCCTCCACCCACTTTTACCCTGCCGAAAGCGATGCTGTTGCCAAAGGCCTCATAGATAGGCCCATACTGGGGGTAATTGAATTTGGAAGGAGACATGAGCCTCAGATCATAATTACGCCGGTGCGTGGTTACGATATCCTGAACATACCGGGAGATATTGAAATTGTAATAATGCTGAATATTTCCGGAGGGATCTGTCCGGTCCCTTCTGTAACCACCAAAATAATTATAATCCACCCCAATGTTCAGACTTGGAAAATAAGGAATGGATAGCGGGTTCTGGTAATCGGGATCATAATTTGCAGCCGGGTTCAGGTCGTGGTAAATAGGTTTCCAAAGCGGAGCTACAGTACTGTCTCGCAGGTCAAGATAGAGAAAATTGGGTGTCCTGAACACAGATTCAGGAATTTCGGTTATCTGCTGTACGATCAGTTCGGCCCGGTGAA
The DNA here is from genome assembly GCA_025361325.1 of Bacteroidota bacterium. GTDB lineage: Bacteria > Bacteroidota > Bacteroidia > Chitinophagales > Chitinophagaceae > Ferruginibacter. The sequence goes on along the minus strand of JANYAL010000258.1, from coordinate 5,732 downwards.
TAAACCGGTTGTTCAAGCCTGAAAGTCCGGGTATACTCAGGTTGGCATAGGTACCCGGGGTTGTCTGCAGGAAGATTTCCTGGCTTCCGCTGGGCAGTGCAGGGCGATTGCGCTGTACATAATTTGCAATACCTGAAGAATAATTCGTGGGTGATCCAAAAGGATCGCTGTTCAGTGACAACGAAGTGAATAGGGTGTCCACCCTGCCCAGGTTCCGCCGGCGGTAATGAATCTCTAACCTGGTGGAGGTATCGGCAAGTTTAGTATATACCAGTGTATTGTTGATGCCGGTTGCCGTAACGGCAAGGCCATTGAACCGGTACCGGTAGGCCGAGTCTGATGCAAACGCATGAAAAAAGGGCCCTATTGCCAAAGAATCACTGGTATATAGCAATTGCCCCCAGTTCTGAGAAAGTTTGATCCTGATTTGGCCAACTGAGGTATTCTTACCATTTGCATAATATATGGTGTCGGCCATTCTTCTGGGATCTACACTACCCGTACCCAGTAACTGGCCGATATTCGGACGGTAGTTCACAGTACGCTTATTATATACCGAATCTCTGAAATTATTGTCAGATACGGCATTCACCTGGAACTGCAGCGGCATGGTACTGTCGCCGAAGAAACCCCGGTATTTGAGGCAAAGCACTACAGAATCCAGTCCTGCCCCATACCCGTTCAATGTGTCATTGGCCGCACCGATATAATAGGGAAAAAAGGAAGGTTTCAGCTGGAAATAGATACCCGCGGTGGTTTGACCAAATACGGGGTCATTGATGGATCCAAACACAAAATCATCCGTTCGGTTCAATACTGTGGTATCGGGATTATAAATACCCTGGCTGGTGATGACAGAAAGGGTGTCTGCAAATGTATTGATATTGTCCACGGCAGGCAACAGGTCACTGCCGAGGTTGGTGGTGTCGAATTTACTGCAGCTGAAGTTGATCAGGGAAAAAAAAAGTAGACCGGTAATTACAAGCGTTAGTATACGTGATGGCACAATGAATATTTTAGGGAATTGAGTTGGTTTTTTACTACTTCGCAAGGTCGGCATACAATTGCAAATAGTCTGTTAAATCACCTGCGGGATCATATTTCAGAATCTTCTTGCCCTTTACCTTAGAAAATTCATCAACCAGTTTCTTATCCACGTTATCTGATCCGAATGTGATGGCGTCAGCAAATGTGGCGCCCCCCCGGAACATAGCGGTATTGTTATTCTCCTTAAAGGGTTCTATTTCTTTTTTGGAAACATGGTCATTGATTGTGGAAAGTTTCATGAAATCGGTACCCAGTTTCTCTTTGAACGTGGTTTCACCGATGGTGTACACCACTTTGCTGTTGCTGAATACCGGCTCTTTCTTATAAGCATGTTTAATGAACATAGGCACAAGCCCGGTCATCCAGCCACTGCAATGAATGATGTCGGGGGGCCAACCGAACTTCCTGACGGTCTCCAGCGCCCCTTTGCAGAACATTACGGTTCGCAGGCCATTATCTTCGAGCCATTTTCCCTGTTCATCATGGAATATGGACTTGCGCCTGAAATAATCATCATTGTCGAGGAAATACACCTGCAGCCTGGCATTGGGCAGCGAGGCCACTTTTATAACCAGTGGATAGTCGTCACTGTCGATGGAAACATTGATTCCGGATAAACGAACCACTTCGTGCAGCCTGTGCCGCCTTTCATTGATCACCCCGAACCTGGGCATGATACACCGCACTTCCATGCCGCTGTCATTCGACTTCACTGCCAGTTTATTCACTGTTTCCGCAAATTCCGTAAGCTCCAGATAGGGCGACATTTCGTTGGCAATGAATAAAATTCTTTTCTTTGTTGACATTTGCGCTAGATTAAGTGCTCGTAAAAGTTTTAAGCGGAGTGCAAAAGTACGATAATTTATTTGAAATTGAGAGCACGTAAGGATTTGAAGCCATATAAGACTATATATGAAACTGTTTAAAAAGGCCGCGGATATAAGAGATTTTATAGCAGCCAGGAAGAAGGAAAGAGGCAAGATCGGCTTTGTGCCTACCATGGGTGCCTTGCATGAGGGGCATTTATCCCTGGTCAGGCAGGCCAGGGAGGCAGGTGAACTTGTTGTTTGCAGCATCTTTGTGAACCCTATCCAGTTCAATGATCAGGATGATTTTGAAAAATATCCGTCCACCCTGGAACAGGACATCAACCAGTTGGAACAAGCAGGTTGTGACATTGTTTTTATGCCTGCGATCCCGGAAATATATCCCAATGGCTACCGGCATCCGCATGTTTACCCGCTGGGATACCTGGAGACGGTGCTTGAAGGAAAATACCGGCCGGGTCATTTTCAGGGTGTATGCATGGTCGTGGAAAGGCTTCTCACTGTCATTGATCCGGCTCATATTTACCTGGGGCAGAAGGATTTTCAGCAATGCCTGGTAATCCGTGAATTGATCAGGTTAATCGGTTCTAAGGCGGAAACGGTCATTTGTCCTACGATCCGGGAAAAAGACGGTCTTGCTATGAGCAGCAGGAATCTCCGATTGAATATTGCAGAGCGAAGTATGGCAGCAAGGATATATGAAACGCTTGAATTTATCCGGGCCGGGATCCGTACAGGCTATTTGCAGGACTTGAAGGAAAGAGCGCGGCAATACCTGACCGCAGCGGGATTCCGCGTGGACTATGTAGAGATCGCGGATGCAGATACACTTGAGTTGCAGGAAGAATGGGATGGCAGGAAGCCATTGGTGATACTGGTAGCCGCTTTTCTGCACGAGGTTCGACTGATCGACAATATGCTGATCTAATAGGCACATCCTCTTTTAAAAAGTTTAGACACATTTATTTAATATGGGGCCTGGTATAACTGATTTGAAATTGCTATTTTCCCTTCGTAAATTGGAGCCGTGATACGTAAACGATTGTTATCCATATTAAAGTACGTCATTTTCATGGGGGGTGGTATCTTTCTGGTTTGGTGGCAACTAAAGGAAATGACCCCCGAAGACCGCAGGGAATTCTACAATGCTTTTAGTTTTGCAAATTACTGGCTCGTGATTCCCATTGTATTCATGGCCTTGCTGAGCCACCTCAGCCGGTCCATGCGATGGAAGCTGCTTTTGGAGCAGTTGGGCTATCATCCCAAACTAAAGAACGTCTTTGCAGTTACCATGGTGGGGTACCTGGCCAACAGTGCAGTTCCCCGGCTGGGAGAGATACTTAAATGCACGTTCCTGGCACGCTATGAGAAACTCAAGGTGGAGAAGCTGGTAGGCACCATTTTGATTGAACGTACGTTCGATATCCTCTGTTACCTGGTATTCATCGGTATCACCCTGCTGATCCAGTTCGAACTGGTTAGTGATTTTATTAAAGAGAAGTTCAGCAAGATGGGGACTACAGCCAGGTTCCCGTTTTGGGCAAAACTGCTTATACTGGCTTCCTGTATAACCCTGCTGATCATTTTGCTGAAATGGCTGTTCAGGAAATTCCCCCAAAACAGGGCTATATTGGCTATAAAACATTTCTTCACTGGTATGGGCGAAGGGTTCAGCACCATCAAACATTTAAAGAAAAGAAAACTTTTCCTGTTCCATACCCTGTTGATCTGGTCGATGTACCTGCTGCAGATTTATATTGGACTGCATGCCATGACCGGCACCTCACACCTGGGCATCAAGGCATCCTGTTCCATTCTCACCCTTGCCTCGCTGGCCAATATCATCACACCGGGTGGTATAGGGTCCTTCCCACTTTTCGTAATGGAGACCCTAACCATCTACAGCATCCCTACCCCGGTGGGCAAGGCCTTTGGCTGGCTCATCTGGGGTGTTTCCACCAGCATCATCATCATAACAGGATTCATCTGTTTGCTCCTGTTGCCGTATATAAACAGAAAAAGAACGAATGAGATCAGTCAGCCAAATACCCGGTAAGATCCACACCCTCCATACCCTGCAGCAACAACTGAAACGATGGAGGCTGTTGAACAAAACGGTTGTATTTACCAACGGCATATTCGACATCCTGCATGAAGGACATATCTTTTCGCTCAGTGAGGCGGCCTCTTTCGGGGACATATTGATAGTAGGGATAAACGCAGATGCCACTGCGAAAAGACTGAAGGGGGAAAGCAGGCCCATTAACCTGGTGCAGTCAAGGGCCTTGCTGCTGGCCGCTTTGGTAATGACGGATGCCATTATCGTCTTTGAGGAAGACACCCCGCTTGAGCTTATACGGGAAGTGCGTCCGGATGTACTGGTTAAAGGCGGGGATTATACTATGGAACAGATTGTAGGGGCCGCAGAGGTACAGGCGTATGGCGGTGTAGTGCGGATTGTTCCCATAAGGGAGGGATTTTCCACCACCGGGCTCATCGAAAAGATGAAAGCAATGAATCACCCGGATCCATGAACTGCAGGGCCCCTGTACAACATTAAAACTTCAATATAACCTAATGACTGAACTGGCCCCTTTTTTTCACGGGCTGCCGGATGCAGTAAAAAAAGATCATCGTGGCAAAACGACATTTAATCTACAGAGACATCAGCTGGCTCTCTTTCAACAACCGGGTATTGCAGGAGGCTGCGGATGCAACCGTACCCCTCCGCGAACGTATACGCTTCCTGGGTATATTCTCCAATAACCTTGACGAATTCTTCCGGGTACGGGTGGCCACCCTGAAGCGTATGATTGAACTGGGCGACAGGTCAAAGATGCACCTCGAGATGCAGCCCGCAGCCATTCTGGAAGAGATCCAGGAGAAGGTGATAATCCAGCAGAAGGAGTTTGAACGCATCTGGAATGAGATCCTTCGGGAACTGAAGAAACAGCAGATCTTCCTGCTCAATGAAACACAAATCAACCGCAAGCAGCAGCGATTCATACTGAACTACTTTGATGAGGAGATCCGGAGCAATATCATTCCACTGATGATCGAGAGCATACAGGCCTTTCCGGTACTCAATGACAAATCCATCTACCTGGCCTGCAAACTCTCCAGGAAGGACAAGAGCATCCCCCAGCGATTTGCCCTGGTATCGGTGCCCAGCAGGCGTTTATCCCGTTTCCTGATCCTTCCTTCCAGGCAGCACCAGCAATGCATCATCTTACTGGAGGACGTGATCCGGTTCTGTATGCCCAATATATTTTCATTTTTCGGGTACGACACATTCTCCTCGCACATCATCAAAGTGACACGCGACGCCGAGATCGACATCGACAATGACGTGTCTACTTCACTGATCCAAAAGATCGAAAAGGGCCTCCGCAACCGAAAAAAGGGAAAACCGGTTCGTTTTGTATTTGACAAGACCATTGACCCTTCGCTCCTCACGTATTTGGTGAAACGCCTGGAGCTTTCCCAAAAAGACAACCTCATTCCCGGCGGGCGCATCCATAATTTTGTGGATTTCATCAATTTTCCCGAATCGGTGTTCTCACAGAAAAAACTACGGAAAAAACCCTTTATACACCCCATACTGAAAAACAAGAACCGCATCACTGAAATCATCTTAAAGCGGGATGTACTGCTTAATTTCCCCTACCATACATTCGACAGCCTGATCGACCTGTTGCGGGAAGCGGCCATTGATCCGGATGTAACCACCATCAAGATCACCTGTTACCGGTTGGCCCGAAGGTCGAAGGTCATCAATGCCCTGACGAATGCTGTTCGTAATGGCAAGAAGGTGACCGTAGTGCTTGAACTTAGGGCCCGTTTTGATGAAGAAGCCAA
>JANYAL010000222.1 GCA_025361325.1 Bacteroidota bacterium | reverse complement strand
GAGGCCAGAACAATACAAGTGTTCCCCCCTGCAATGAGAGGGGCTATCAGTGAAATAAGGCCCAGCAAAGTATCATGTTGCGGCGCAATAGCAGCTACAATGCCTGTAGGTTCGGGGACAGAGAAATTAAAATGTGAAGAAGCAACAGGATTAACAGAACTGAACAACTGCTGATATTTATCGCACCAGCCGCTGTAATAAATGAGCCGATCAATGGCCAGATTAATTTCCCTTTCTGCTTTGATACGGCTTGTATCCTGTTTTATCATTTCATCAACGAACTGAAATTTTCTTCCTTCCAGCATTTCTGCGATGCGGTACAGGATCTGTCCGCGGTTAAATGCCGATTTTGCGCTCCATACGGCGAAACCACTTCTTGCCGCCACTACAGCATCTCTGAAATCTTTTCGTGACGAAAGACAGACATTGGCCAGCTTTTCATACTTATTATTGGCGGCAATATAATACCTGCCAGATTCAGTTCTAGGGAATTGCCCACCAATGTATATTTTATAGGTTTTCAATACCTTCAATCTTTTTTCTTTTCTTAAAGCAGCCATAATTCAGTATTTTATGTAATGAACTAGCAAGAAGATCTAAACTAATTTTAAATATGGCAACAAGCCATGCAAACCGCCCTCTCTGCCATAACCACTTTCCTTATAACCGCCAAAAGGTGAGGCAGGATCGAATTTATTGAAGGTGTTTGCCCAAACCACACCTGCTTTCAATTTTGAAGTAAGGTTGAATATCTTGGAACCCTTATCAGTCCAGACCCCTGCTGAGAGACCAAAGGGTGTATTATTTGCTTTTTCAATCACCTCATCATCAGTTCGGAAGCTCTGTATGGTAAGCACAGGTCCGAATATCTCCTCCTGAGCGATCCGGTTGCTTTGTGAAACATTGGTAAAGATGGTAGGCCTGCAAAAGAAACCCCTTTTAGGCAAGTCACAGGAACTTTGGTACATTTCTGCACCTTCCTGTTGCCCGATCTTCAGGTATTTATTGATGTTATCTAATTGCTGGCGTGAATTGATGGCGCCAATATCGGTATTCTTATCAAGGGGATCGCCAACAATAAGTGTTTCCATACGATCCTTTAATTTTTTAATCACCTGCTGGTACACAGATTCCTGCACGTATAAACGGGAGCCTGCACAGCATACATGACCCTGGTTGAAGAATATACCGTTTATGACACCTTCTACAGCCTGGTCAAGTGGGGCATCATCGAAAATAATATTTGCTGCCTTTCCGCCTAGTTCAAGTGTTGCCTTTTTGTGGGTTCCAGAAATAGCCCTTTGAATGATCTTCCCAACTTCAGTAGATCCTGTAAATGCAATTTTATCTATATTGGGGTGCTCAACAATGGCTGCTCCGGTTTCTTCAGCTCCTGTTATGATGTTCACTACACCGGGAGGAAGATCGGATTCTTGGATGATTGCTGCTAGTTTAAGTGCGGTAAGAGGTGTTGTTTCAGCTGGTTTAAGGACCACAGTGTTTCCTGTGGCCAATGCCGGAGCGATTTTCCATGCTGCCATCAGCAAAGGGAAATTCCAGGGAATGATTTGGCCGGCTACACCTAGGGATTGTGCCAAGCGGTTGGGAAATGCATATTCCAGTTTATCGGCCCAGCCGGCATAATAAAAGAAATGATTGGCTGCAAGGGGTATGTCAAAATCACGGCTTTCTCGTATGGGTTTTCCTCCGTCCAGAGATTCAATTACCGCGAATTCTCTTGCCCTTTCCTGAATCATTCGGGCGATACGATACATGTATTTTGCTCTTTCATTCGGAGGCATGGTTTTCCATACTTTTTCATAAGCATTCCTTGCAGCATGAACCGCCCTGTTCACATCAGCTTTATTGGCTACTGCCACTTCAGCGAGCTTTTCTTCATTCGCAGGGTTGATGGTGGCAAAATATTTCCTGCTAAGCGGCTGTTCAAACTTTCCGTTGATGAAGAGTTCAAACCTGGGCTCTATTTTTACAGCACTCAAACTTTCAAGGGACGGAGAAAGGTTACGCGCAGAATCGAATTTTAGTTTTAGGGTATTGTTCTTTGTAGTTGCCATGGTATTATTTTATCTAACTGAACTATTTGTAATTTACCTAGAAAACATATTAATGATTACCATTTAGAATTTTGTATAAGTACTTTCGAATCACCCTTAGATTCGCAGAAACTAATCTATCGAAAAATAATCAGCAGACTGATAAACCCCGGACCGCTGCTAGATCG
>JANYAL010000213.1 GCA_025361325.1 Bacteroidota bacterium | reverse complement strand
AATTATTGAAAGAAGCTTTTGATGAGCAATTTCATTGTACATTTCAGTGACTTGTTTTTCATAAAAAGTTTTCAGGTAATGTCTTTTTAATTTGTTCTTTTTATTGTTAAGCTTCATTTCTTTTTATTAATCTTGAAGGATTTCCCCCCACTACTGAATTTTCTTCAACATTTTTTACAACAACACTACCACAACTAATTATAGCTTCCTGGCCAATGGTCACTCCTTTCGTAATTATTGAGTTAAAGCCTACCCACACTTTTGATCTTATCAAAACTGGGGCACTCCGTATATTCTCCCAATTCTTTAATCCCTTTTTCCAGTTTAACACATCCATTTTTCTTTCCTCAAATCTTATGGAATGAGCATTAGTATCTATTATTGTAATCCCCCAGGATAAAAGAACATCATTCTCAATTGTTATCGCCCGATTACAGAATAAGGTTGTTTGTGGTCCAATATAAACCCTGTTTCCTATTATTACTTTTGAAGCTATATTATAAAGGATAATCTTGCCATGTAAAATACAGTCATCTCCGATCACAACATTTATTGCATCATGTTTTAGATCAGTCGCAAATAAAATTTCTAAATTTTCAATATCTGAATTATACCCAAGTCTAAGAACAACTTTTCTGATAAGATTAGCATTTCGGCGAATGCGTTTTCTCCTTGTAAAATATGACATTATTCTATCCAACATGATTAAATTCATTTTTCGCTCTTGCCCTAATAAATAATATATAACCGAGGGGCATAAAGAAAATCCACAATAACTTTGCCAAAACCGGTTTTACAGCTTTTCCCTGTTCTTTTATATTAATGTGCAAATGAAAGGATAATTTCGCATAACGTGTAGCTTCCCCCATACATAGTTTCGGTCGCCTTGAAAAAAAACGCATATTATAATTTAAAAAACAAAGATGCACATAATGTGCCCCTGCATAGTTCTGGCTAGTTGTTGACCGTAGGCTCAGGCTGTCTGACCTGCATTCGATCCAAAAAATAGCAAGCACCTCATTGATAAAACACATTTTCCAGTCCTTCGCCATTTTATACATAAATGAGCCCTCACCTATTACCACGTTTTTAATGTGTTCAGGGAAGGGATACATTTTAAAAGCACGTGTTTGCAACATAGCACCCTTATCTCCCTTAACTCTATTCAGATAATACATGCCCATCAAGTCCATGATCTGATACTCTTTTGGATATTTTGTCCCAACCAGGTCCCCATGCTGATTAAGGCCTAAAAACGATATGCCTGCAACTACATTTTTTTCTCCTGGTGTAAATTTATCCCAATGATATTTAAGGCGTTCCAAAAGAGTAGGCACCACCTCATCATCACTGTCAATACTGGTAAACAAAAGTCCTCTGGCCAGTTTTGCAACCGCATTATAGGCAAAATGTTTACCCCGATTGGGCTGCCACTGATAAATAATGGGGAAATCATTTCCCGCTTGTTGCCATTGCTTGACCAGTTCGAATGTTCCGTCTGTACTTCCATCATCAATGATCACCCATTCAAAATTACGGTAGATTTGTTTTGTAAGGCTATAATACACCCTTGGTAGAGTATCTTTCCGGTTAAAAGTTGGAGTAAACACAGTAAAAAAAATATCTTCTGAAGTCATTGCTTTCTTTACAATTTTTCATTTTTCACCATTTCAGTGATGCCCGTTACCCGTTCCCTTTTAATGAATTTTTTGAAAACCATATTTACTATTTTTAAACCACTTAACTGTTCAGCCAGGAACATTAAAATTATACCAATAGCAGGAATAAAGAACATGCCTTTATTTTCTGAATAGAAGTTTCCAGGTACAAAGTATTTGACACAACAAGTAATAATCAACAAGGGTAAGGCAATTCGTATAATATCCTTCCAATACCAATTTATGAGATTTCCGGGCAGGTAAAATTTAATGATCAGGGGAGCCTGCACTATAAAATAACCGCCGAAAATGACAGTATATCCTATGGCACCTCCCCTGGCCCCAAATTTTGTACTTAACCAGATGGTCAAAGGAACGATGAGGCATAATGCAACTGCATGACTCCGTAAAATGAATCTTGTTTTACCGATTGCCAGCAGCAATACGTGAGGTACTGCCATAAAAGCATGCAATACAGTTCCCACCAGCATAATACGGATGAGTGATACCGTATTGTCCACTATCGCCGCATTTTTTGTCCATAACCATAAAATCTCTTTAGTATATGTGAACAGGATCAATGCAAATGGCAATAACAGTACGGACAGGATACGGGTATATTTATGAAAGTCTTGTTCCAACAAGGACATCTCCCCATCATGATAATATCTGGTAAAATGTGGAAACACCGCCATGCTGATAGGCATGGAGATATTATATACAAAAATGGCCAATCCCACGGAAAACATATAATACCCGTATTGAGGGCCCGGTAGTGTTTTGCTTAAGACTAGTTTATCTGTTTCAAATATGAAAGCTACCAGGATAGCACCAACCCCCATGGAACCTGCAAAAAGTGCAATCGAGCGGACCGCTTTTAAATTGAATTTTATGACTGTGTTGACTTTTGGCATAAAATGCCAGGTCAAGATCATACTCCCCGTGGTTTGTAGCCCGATAATGATACTCTGGTACCAAAGAAAAGTAATAAGGGTACCGGAAAAGTATTTCAGTACCACCCAGCATCCAACTGTCCTCATCAGGTTCCAGAATATCTCATGTATATTAAGCAAAACCTGTAACTGCATGCCCCTCAATGAAGAAGAGAAAAAAGAATATGGCCAGCGGCAGGCTATGGTGATACTCAAAATAATAAATGCATATTTCACTGTAGCCGGGTCTGTGTTCTTTGCATTGAACCAACTGTTGGCCAGAAAGGAGGATAGACCTATAAATACCAAAGCCGCTACAATGCCGATAGATATATAAATGATCTGCAGGGAATACGTGAGCTGGTTGATATAAACGGATTTTGCAGCATCATTATAATATTTTGCCAATTCCCGGTTAATGGAAGAACCAATACCCAGGTCCAAAAAATTAATGAATATTAGCAGTGAGTTTATAAAACCGATGATACCGAATGCTTC
>JANYAL010000110.1 GCA_025361325.1 Bacteroidota bacterium | reverse complement strand
GGTTTTAAAACCCGGGTAAGGATACAAAAAAAAATACCCGTCTCGGTTGAGACAGGTATTTCCATAAAAGTTCAATTAAGGGTTATTATGCTTACTTCACCAGTTTCAGCTCATTGATGATATTTTTGGCACCGCCCAGTTTATCGATACACCACAGCACATAACGCACATCCACGCAGATGGTGCGGTTCAGGTCTTTGTCGAAAGCGATCTTATGGCTCAGGGCCTCGTAATTGCCGTCGAATGCCAGTCCCAGTAAATTACCATAGGCATCCAGTACGGGCGAGCCGGAGTTGCCACCCGTAATATCATTGGTAGTGATAAAGGATACCACCAGGTCGTTCCGCGCCTTGTCGATATACTGGCCAAAATCTTTTTTCTTAAAAAGATCTATCAATTTAACGGGCAGGTCGAACTCATAGTCGCCCTTCACATATTTTTCCAGGATGCCTTTACCGGTGCATTCGTAATCGTAATGCACCGCATCGCGGGGATTATAGCTTTTTACATTGCCATAGCTCACGCGCATGCTGAAATTGGCATCGGGGTACATTTTTTTAACGGCAGCCGGGTCTTTTTCCATGATCCCTTTCATATAGCTGCGTCCCAGTTCTGCATTCTTAACATTAAAGGCCTGGAAAAGGGAGGAATACTTTGTATTGTAATTCTTCAAAAAACCGCCACTGTAGTTAAAGGCAGGGTCGGCCTGCAGGGTGGCAGCATCGGGCTGGGCCATGAAGGCGTTCCATTTGGCATCGTCCAGGATCATTGTTTTAGAGAATACATCATGCGCCCATTTTTTATAGGTGGACTCATCTTTGAGGTCGCCGTAATTAGATCTCAGGCTTTCATAGAAACCGATGGGATGCTGGCTTTTGTCGATGTCATTGTAAAAAGCCATGCAGGTGGCCGCGAGGATTTTTTCGTCACTTACCAGATCCTCATTTGCCAGGAAATCTTTCCTGGAAGCAGTGAGGGCATCTGTGGACTTTTTGATATCTGCAGCAGACGTGCCATTCTTCAGTAATTTATCTTCCAGCGGGATGAAGGAGGTAGCAAAAGCGGTCAGGGGCGAACCCATGATGCCCTCATTGAGGTACTGACGCATTTTACTGTAGGGTGTCCAGGTTGCATAATTTTTTGCATAGTCGGCAAAGATGTTCTCATATTGCGGTTTGCCTTTTGCCCAGGATGTGAATGCCTGCTCGAATGCCTGCTTCTCATCGTAGATATGATATTTGATCAGTTGCTTGGTTTCCCCGTCGAAGAATTTCCAGTAATTGGCGATGCTGGCATAGGAATTGGCCAGTTTGAGTTTCACGGCCGGATCCTTGATCATCTGCTCGAACATCAGTTTCAGGCGGATATCGCGCATAGCCACCAGCGATGGGTTCTCTATTTCATTCTTCAGTTTAATGCCATAGCTGGTCTCGTAGCGGTTGGTGCCGCCGGGGTAGCCGTAGATCATGGCGAAGTCGCCATCCTTGAAACCTTTGATGCTTACCGGTAAAAAATGTTTGGGTTTCAGGGGCACATTGTCTGCGCTGTAATCGGCCGGCTTTCCGTCTTTGGTGCCGTATACGCGGAACACGGAAAAATCGCCGGTATGGCGGGGCCACTCCCAGTTATCGGTATCCCCGCCGAACTTGCCCACGCTTTCAGGTGGTGCACCCACAAGGCGCACATCCCGGTAGGTCTTATATACATACATGATGTACTGGTTACCCTTGAACATGCTGTAGATCCTTCCGCTCAATCCGTTTTCCTTGTCTGCCACCTTTTCTGTAATGGCTTTGTACACATCAGGTATCTTCTTCACCCGGTCGTCCCAGGCCAGTCCCTTTACCCCGTCCTCCACTTCCTTGGTCACATCCACGATCCGGTCCAGGAACACTACCGAAATGGTGCTTTTGATCTCCTGGTCGCGGTTATACGCAAAGAAACCATCTTGCAGGTAATTGTGTTCAACGGTGCTTGATCCGGCAATGACCGAGTACCCGCAGTGGTGATTGGTGAATATCAGTCCCTGGTCGCTCACGATCTCTCCGGTGCAACCGCCAGCGAAGATCAGGATGGCATCTTTGAGGGATGATTTATTGATGGAGTACAATTGGTCTTTGGTGAGTTTGAGCCCTTTCTTCACCATGTCGGCATACACCTGTTCGCCCAGCAGCATGGGCAGCCACATGCCTTCATCTGCGCTTGCTTTGAGCAGGGAAACGGACAGTACAAATAACAAGAGAATTTTCTTCATATAGCTTGGTTTTAGTAGAGATAAAATTAGTCATTATTTATATTGCCCGGGGTCTTTTTATGTTTCAAAATCGTAATGAACAGGATATGAAACAAGTATTTTATTCCCGGCAACGGCACTCAGCAAAGACGTTGCAACTAATGTAGCAAGACCCGATCTGGTTGCAATCGTTTAAGTTTTTTTCATATTACGCAAAGGCCCATACCGGAGATCTTGCTGTTTTGCGGGCCCAGCCCGGCCAAAACAGGTGCATAAGGGTAGGGCTTTACATCATAATGTATATATTTGTTAACAATCCAGCGACTGCATATGGCCATTTTCGACATCATTCTTCCAAAATCCATTGCCAGGGCTTTACATTTACCCGTCAAGGATCCCCGCCGCCAACAGCTTAAAGTGCTGAAGAAACTGCTACGAAAGGCGCGATTCACCGAATTCGGTCAGCGTTACCGTTTCGATGAGGTATTGCTGAGCAGGCACCCGGGTAAGAAATTTCAGCAGCTCGTACCCTCCTTCGATTACAACAAGATCTACAATGCCTGGTGGCATAAGGCCAAGGAAGGTATTCCCGATGTGTGCTGGCCGGGCAAGATCAAATATTTCGCCCTCAGCAGTGGTACCAGCGATGCCACGAGCAAGTATATCCCCATCACACGCGACCTCATCCGGAGCAATACCATCACCAGCTTCAAGCAACTGCTTAGCCTCACCCGATACGAGCATGTACCGAAGAGCGCCGTAGGAAAGGGCTGGCTTATACTGGGCGGAAGTACCCAGTTGCAGAAGGGCCCTACTTATTTTGCCGGGGACCTCAGCGGTATTCAGCAAAAGAATATTCCTTTCTGGTTTCAGGGTCTAGGCTTGTATAAGCCCGGTAAAAAGATCGCAAAGGAAAAGGACTGGGCCAAAAAACTGGAGGAGGTAGTGGCCAGTGCGCCCGACTGGGATATTGGGTTCATTGTTGGTGTACCCGCCTGGCTGCAACTGTGTATGGAAAAAGTGATCGAAAGGTACAAGCTCAATAATATTCATGAGATATGGCCCAATCTGGCCTTTTATGTGCATGGCGGTGTGGCGATGGAGCCGTATAAGAAGGGATTCAAGAAACTACTGGGCAAGCCCATCACCTATATCGAAACCTACCTTGCCAGCGAGGGCTTCCTGGCCTACCAGAACAGGCAGGATACCCATGGCATGCACCTGGCCCTCAACAACAATATTTTCTTTGAATTCGTGCCTTTCGATGATAAGAACTTCGACAGTGAGGGAAATATGGTGGAGGATCCGGAGGCCTATATGATCCACGAGATCGAGGAGAACAAGGACTATGCCATCCTGATCAGCACCAATGCCGGCGCCTGGCGTTATGCAATCGGTGATACAGTTCGGCTGACCGACAGGGAACGGAGTGAGATCATTATTACCGGGCGTACAAAACACTTCCTCAGCCTGGTTGGAGAACACCTGAGTGTTGATAATATGAACAAGGCCATCGAGATGGTGAGTACAGAGCTGAACATCTCAATACCGGAATTCACCGTGGCTGGTATCCCTTACGGTAACTTCTTTGCCCACCAGTGGTACATCGCCACAGACGACCCCGTTGATCCCGAAGCGCTGAAAGGGCAAATCGACGCCAGGCTGAAGGAACTGAACGACGACTATGAGGTGGAACGCAAACACGCCCTGAAGGAAGTGCTGGTGGAAGTGATGCCGGAAAAGATCTTTATGGATTTCATGCGCTCCATGGGCAAGATCGGCGGGCAGCATAAATTTCCCCGTGTGCTGAAGGGGAAGATGCTTGGGGAGTGGAATAAGTTTTTGGAGAGTATGAAGGTCAGTAAATAAGGGAATAGAAAGTGGTTTATATTTTATTAAGATAAGCTGCGTGTTAAAAAGACCGGATCAGGAGAAGAACTTACCACAAAATAATTACACAAAGGTTCGCAAAGCATTCATGCAAAG
>JANYAL010000054.1 GCA_025361325.1 Bacteroidota bacterium | reverse complement strand
GCAAAAACCGGACGATGTGTTGCAGGCCGAAAAATTCCTGAGAGAAGGGAATATACAGCTCAGCAAAGAGAACTGGGAAGAAAAGATGCAGAAGATAATTCTCCCCCTAAGCCGGGAATACCAGGTGGAATTCGATAAAAGCCTGATCCGGGAAATAAAAAGCGGGGAGCCGGAAATAAGACTGCAGTTGCAGGAAAAAGGAGACTACCTCGTCTTTCAGCCAATCTTCAACTATGCGGGTTTCGAGACCAAGGCATCGGACCGCGATAATATCATTATACCCGACCACGACAAAGTACTCATTGTAAAACGTAACAAAGAAGCCGAAGAAAGATTTTTAAAGAAACTGGAGAACCTACATACCCTGTTCGCCCGCCCCGGTGACAACAACAACCTGGTACTGAAAGGAGTAGAGGTGCTTCGCAATAACTGGTTCTTTTTGTTTGTTGATGCCATGAAAGAGATGAAGATCCCGGTATATGGATTTGAGGCCTTGCGAAATTTCCGGTTCAACACAGCCAGGCCCAATACTCATATTCACGTCAGTAGTGGCCTCGACTGGTTCGACGCGAAGGTGGAAATAGAATTCGGCAATCAGCGGGTGGGCATCGATGATATTAAAAAGGCACTCCTCAACAAACAGTCCTTCGTACAGCTGCACGATGGAACACTTGGCATACTACCGGATGAATGGCTAAAAAGATACTCCCTATTATTTAAAGTGGGCGACGGCAGGAGCAACCAGTTGCGCCTGTCTAAATACCACATGAGCGTTATTGACGAACTGTATGAGAACAGGGATGAAAGGGAATTGAGTTTTGAGTTGGATGAAAAATTCGAGCGCCTGCGTGAATTCAAGCATATCCCGGAAATACCGGCCCCCGCTAATCTCCAAACGATCCTTCGGCCTTACCAGACCTCCGGATTCCACTGGCTGAGTTACCTGAATGATGTGGGCTGGGGGGGTATTCTGGCCGATGATATGGGGCTGGGTAAAACGGTTCAGGCACTGAGCATGCTGCATCATTACAAGGAGATCAATAGCACTTTGAAGTCGATCGTTGTTTGTCCCACAACCCTGATCTATAACTGGAAGAATGAGGTAGAAAAATTCACCCCTTCCCTGGGATGGCACATACACCATGGAAGCGCCCGCAGCCGCTCCACCGAAGAACTTCAGAAACACGATATCATCATCACCACCTACGGTACCCTGCGCAGCGATATCCAGTTATTGTTGAAAATACATTTTGATTATGTTATCCTGGATGAAAGCCAGGCCATAAAGAACCCGTCATCAAAAGTGACCCGGGCAGCCTGTTTACTGAATGCCAGGAACAGGTTATGCATGAGCGGTACGCCGCTTCAGAACAACACGTTCGATATATTCGCCCAAATGAATTTCCTGAACCCGGGACTCCTGGGTAATATGGAATTCTTCCGGAATGAATTTGCCACTCCCATTGACAAATTCGGTGAACAGGAACAGAAGGAACACCTGAAGAAACTACTCTTCCCCTTCATCCTCCGGCGTACAAAAGAACAGGTGGCAAAGGACCTTCCGGAAAAGACAGAGACCATCCTGTTCTGCGAGATGGAAAAGGAACAGCGTAAAATCTATGAGCTTTACAGGAACAGTTACCGCGACAAAATATTGGGAACAATCGATCAGCAGGGAATTGACAAATCGCAGCTTACCATACTGCAAGGACTTATGAAGTTGCGCCAGATCTGCGATAGCCCGGCCATTTTGAATGAGGAGGACAAATACCCCAACCATTCTATTAAATTGGAAGAACTGGCCCGCGAGATATCTGAGAATATCGGTGATCACAAGGCATTGGTATTTTCTCAATTCCTGGGTATGCTGGCATTGATAAAAGGAAAATTACACGAACAGGGTGTCACTTACGAATATTTTGACGGAAGTACCTCTGCACCTGACCGTGAAAAGGCCATCCAGAATTTCCAGAACAATGATGAATGCCGTGTTTTCCTGATCTCACTGAAAGCAGGGGGCGTGGGGCTTAATCTCCCGGCCGCGGATTATGTATATATAGTAGACCCCTGGTGGAA
>JANYAL010000042.1 GCA_025361325.1 Bacteroidota bacterium | reverse complement strand
GGACATACTGCCGCGCACTGCGGTTCTTCATGAAAACCCTGGCATTCTGTGCATTTATTAGGTGTTATGTAATAAATATCCATGCTTAAAGGGGCATTGCGATGATCAGCATCAACTAGGGTGCCGTCAAGGAGGGTGTATGTACCTTTTACGGTGGTTCCATCAGAAATGGCCCATTCCACCCCTCCTTCATAGATTGCATTGTTTGGACATTCGGGTTCGCAGGCACCGCAATTGATACATTCTTCTGTGATCTTTATAGCCATCTATCGTAATTTTGATTTAGAATAATCCTGTTACTTGTTTAGTCAGGTGCAAATTAATAATAACCACATGAATTTACAAAAACGAATTGAAATATTGGTTGGATTGGGTGATTATTTTAAAGAAAACAGTATGCACTTGCAATCGGTAATAGCCAGTGCTTCAGAAAAGAATGCATGGTTCATTCCCGAATTCATTGAACTGGCCATTAAAAATATTCAGGAGTCATTCCTGGACAAGGATAAATTGGAGAGCTGGGCGAAGCATTATCACGTGGATGACAATATCGGAGGCAAGAACATAGGCCTGGTAATGGCAGGCAATATCCCCCTGGTAGGCTTTCATGACTTTCTTGCCATATTCATGAGCGGACACAGGCAAACCATCAAACTGTCGTCCAGGGACGATGTGCTGCTAAAACACCTCGTTGATAAATTGACAATACTGGAACCCGTTGTTGGTGACTCTATCACATTTGCAAATATGCTTAATGGCTGTGATGCCTATATTGCCACCGGAAGCAACAATTCCGCAAGGTATTTTGAACAATATTTCTCAAAATACCCCCACATCATCCGTCGTAACCGAACAGCTGTGGCAGTATTGACTGGCAATGAAAAGCAGGACGAATTATTCAGTTTATCGGATGATATACACCAGTATTTTGGATTGGGGTGCAGGAATGTTACCAGATTGTTTGTTCCCGAACAATATGATTTTGAACCTCTTCTGAGGTCATTTGTGCGTTATCGCTTTTTCAATAATCATCATAAATACATGAATAATTATGATTACCAGCTTTCCATTTCCCTGTTAAATAAAATTTTTTATATGACAGATGGAACAACCTTGCTAATCGAGGAAGATGCCATTTTTTCAGCCATAAGCCGTATCAACTATAGTTTTTATACAGATTATACAATACTTATGTCGCAACTCTTGAAAGAAAAAGATATTCAATGCATTGTAGGGCATGGCCAGGTGCCTTTCGGAGAAGCCCAGCGGCCTGGTTTGATGGAATATGCCGATGGAATAGACACGCTTGAGTTCTTGCTGACACTATAATTTTTATCCCTTCTATTGCCTGAGGATTAGTAATTTTCCATGCGGCTATAGAGATCTACGAAACCCTTCCTAATTAATTGTTAAAGATAGCAGCTGGCAAATCTCAAATTGTCAGGGCTTCGTTATTTTGTGTGAAAAGGCACAGGATTTGATACGAACTGAATTCTGACAGTGATAAAAACATTATTTAAATTTGTATTAACAATTTAAACTAGGGAAAAAATGAAACTTAATCAAGTCTTATTCACAGTAGCCATCAGTTCCGCTACCACCATTGCAGTGATCTGGGGTTATGGTACATTCTTTAAAAAGAATAATACTTATGCCGGACAGGAAGCAGGTATAGTACCTGCGAACTATAAGTATGCCGGCCTGTTGGACGGTAAAAGCACCAACGGGAACGTTACCGATTTCACTGTACCGGCTGCAGTCGCCACGCCAGCCGTAGTGCATATCAAAACAAAGACAAATGCCAAACAGGTAAGCAATAACCTGCCTCGAAACCAAAGGCAGAATCCTTTTAGTGACCTATTTGGAAACGATGATTTCTTTAAGCAATTCTTCGGACAACGTCAGGGCATCATCCCCGAACAAAGAGCAAGCGGTTCAGGAGTGATCATCAGTGAAGATGGATTCATTGTTACTAATAATCATGTAGTGGAAAATGCGGATGAGATCACAGTCACCTTGAGTAACAAGAAGACTTATAAGGCAAAAGTAATCGGGACCGATCCCTCTTACGATCTGTCTGTTATCAAAATTGAAGCATCGGGACTGCCGTTCCTGTTATATGGGAACTCCGATGATGTAAAGATCGGGCAGTGGGTACTGGCCATTGGTTACCCGCTGAATCTTGAAACAACGGTGACTGCCGGCATTGTGAGCGCAAAATCTAGAACACTCGGATTGAATAAAGACAAAACCGGTAACACTGCAGGTGGCGTTGAATCCTTTATCCAGACCGATGCTGCCGTCAACATGGGCAACAGTGGAGGCGCGCTTATTAATACAGACGGAAGACTCATAGGTGTTAACTCAGCCATTGCTTCCCCAACCGGCTATTATTCCGGATATTCCTACGCCATACCAGTGAATATCGTAAAAAAAGTGGTGGATGACCTGATCAAATTCGGAACGGTACAGCGGGGCTTCCTCGGTGTGTCATTTGTGAACGCCAGTGAACTTTCGGAAGAAGATAAAAAGAAAATAGGAATACCATTGAATGCGGAAGGCATTTATGCATCTGAAGTACCAATGAATGGCGGAGCTTATGCAGCAGGCATACGAAAAGGCGATGTGCTAAAGAAAGTAGATGGTATTGAAATAAACAGCGGCGCTGAAATGCAGGAACTCATCAGCAGGCATAAGCCGGGCGATAAAGTTCCTGTTACTTACTTACGCGGGAGCAATGAGAATACAGTGCAGGTCATCCTTAAGAATACTGCTGGTAATACTGAACTTGTCAAAGCCACTGCTTCTCTGGAAAAACTGGGCGCCGACTTTATACGTAACGTACGTGGTATGGGCTATGGCGCATGGCCTTTAAAGTAAAAGAATGAAATCTATACGACAGAATTTGCTGCTTTGGCTAACTCTTGGGATGCTGATCGCAATCAGCATGGCAGGTTTAAGTGCCTACTGGCTTGCACAAGACGAGGCCAATGAACTGTTTGATTATCAGATTAAACAGGTTGCATTGTCATTACATGGTCCCAA
>JANYAL010000016.1 GCA_025361325.1 Bacteroidota bacterium | reverse complement strand
CAGGCCCTGGGTGAAAAACTGATGGAGAATAAATTGGGCTCCATTGTAGCCATTGACCCCAAAACAGGTGGCATCCTGGCCATGGTGAGCAGCCCTACATTCAAACCGAAATTGCTGACTGGTTCGGAACGTAAGAAACATCTCGCCCAGTTATTGATGAACCCGGCGCTCCCCCTGTTGAACCGATCGGTGGGTGCAACCTATTCTCCCGGTTCCACTTTTAAGACCTTACAGGCACTGGTCGGACTGCATGAGGGTGTAATCACCACCCAATTCCAGGTGTCTTGTTCAGGCGCTTTTTATGGCTGCGGTGGCAATAACCCCATGAAATGTCTAGACCGCGGCACTTTCGATCTCCGCAATGCTATACGGGTTTCCGATAATACCTATTTTGCCACGGTCATGCAACGGGTGATCAATAACCCTAAATATCCGTCCGTTGACAGCAGCCTCTCCAACTGGGACAGGTACATGTATGCTTTTGGCCTTGGACATAAACTGGGAATAGATGTTCCATCGGAAAAAAGGGGCAATATACCTACCCCGGGCTATTTTAATAAGGTCTATGGCGAAGGCAGCTGGAACTATTGCAGTTTCCGCTCTGTAAGTATCGGGCAGGGCGAAGTGGATGTTACCCCTATCCAGGCTGCCAATGAAATGGCTTATATTGCCAACAAAGGCTGGTATATAATACCCCACCTCGTTGATTCCATTGAAGGCGGGGATAAATACGATATGCTATCCAAATTCAAGGAAAGACACAATGCCATTGATATTCCCGACAGTGTTTTTGAAGCCGTACATGACGGAATGCAATGGGTGGTGGAAAGAGGTACCGGAAGCGCGGCCAAAGTAGATGGAATCACCATTTGTGGCAAGACCGGTACCGTAGAAAATTATTACCGGGGCGTAAAACAACCCAACCATGCCTTTTTCTGTGGCTTTGCACCCCGGGAAAACCCCAGGATCGCTATCATGTGCGTGGTGGAGAACAGCGGCCGGTTCGGAGGAACCTACGCAGCGCCTATCGTAGGGCTGATGATAGAAAAATACCTGAAGGATTCCATAACGGATGAAGGCAGGAAGGAAAGGATAGAGCAATTGTCCAAGCTGAACCTGATCCCGGCCCGCATATTTGCCGAATTAAAAAGACAGGATTCAATGACCCATTCTAAAGATTCGGCTTACCTGCTAGAAAAAGGATATATCAAGATCACAAGGGATACCATGGAACTGGATGAAACCGATGAGGAAGATGCATTGGACAGAATTCAAAAAGACAGGGACACTTTAAAAAATAAAACACCCCGGAAAGACAGCGGGAACAATTTGATCAGGTTAAAATCCCAGGCCATTTTACCGGATGAAAAGAAAAAGCCCGCAACAAAAGATTCATTGAATAAGGAATAAATATTCTCTGCTCCTTCGTGAGAAGAGAATAAACCAGCCTATGTATCATAAAAATCCCTCCATATCAAAAGGGTCCGACTGGATCATGATCGGACTGTATATAATCATTGCCCTCATTGGCCTCCTTTGTATCTTTTCCGTGGAATACAGGAGCAACGACAATATGGTACAAAGTATCCTGGGTTTCAAGAAGAATTACAGCAAACAACTCTTCTATTTCGGTGCCTGCTGCCTGCTTGCCATTTTCCTTTTGCTTACCGACAGCAAATTATTCACGGCTATGGCCAATCTATCCTACCTCGCAGGCATTCTATTGATCCTGGCCACTTTTGTGGTGGGTAAAGAGATCAAGGGATCTAAAAGCTGGATACCCCTGGGATTCATGAACCTTCAGCCCGTGGAGATCGGTAAGATATTTACGGCACTCGCGCTGGCCAAATACCTGTCGATGCCGGAGGTGAATTTCCGAAAACCCAAATCGCAACTCATTGCTGCGGCCATTGCTTTCGCACCTGCTATGCTGTCTATATTACAGGGCGAAACAGGACTTGCACTTGTATATTTCGCCTTTCTGATACCCATGTACCGCGAAGGTCTGCCACCGGGCTACCTGGTTAGCGGAACTGCCATGGCTGTACTGCTGGTGGTTTCCCTCTTATTTAAAACATCTACCCTGCTGATCGCATTTGCCTTATTGGCCATCGTGCTGATCTATTATTTCCGACGACGGCTGAAACGTAACAACCGTTTACTCGTCATCATCCTCTCTTCCTGGGCATTCTGTTCTTTATTCGTTGGCGTGGTTGTTCCTTTTGCTTTTAAACATGTCTTTAAAAAATACCAGGCCGACCGTATTTTTATGATGGTGGGGGTCGACAACCCGTTCACCGGCAATGCCACAGCCGAGATCGCCAATTCCGAGGATGCAAAACTCAAACAACGTAAGAATGAACAGCAAAACTATAATGTAAGACAGTCCAAGATAGCGATCGGCTCCGGCGGTTTCCTGGGCAAGGGTTTCTTAAAAGGCACACAGACTCAGGGCGATTTTGTACCGGAACAGCACACCGATTTCATCTTTACATCTGTAGGAGAGAATTTCGGATTCTGGGGGAGTGCGCTACTGATGATGCTGTACCTGGGTTTGCTGCTGCGGATCGTAACGATCGCGGAACGACAGCGAAGTACCTTCAGCAGGGTGTATGCTTACGGGGTGGCGGGCATCATCTTTTTTCATGTGGCGGTGAATATTTGTGTCACCATCGGGCTGGCACCGGTAATAGGCATCACGCTTCCACTGATGAGTTATGGGGGTTCTTCTTTATTGACCTTCACCGTGCTGATCTTTATTCTGATCAAACTGGATGCCGACAGGCAGATGGTGTTGCGGTAAGGCCCACCCAACCCCCATGGGGGCTCTGTGTAGTGCACCGGGTATTACGCATCATTTCAATTATTTTTACAGGGGATATCACTTTATTTTATCAGGCACTCCTTTCCCCGGGGGTTTAAAATAGGGGGCCAGGGAGTATGAAAATAATTCCATTAAGCGAAGGCAGTTTTACAATTGATGCCACCAAGAAATTCGTTTCTTTCGATCCGTCGGTCCATGACCTGCAGCAACGATCCAAAGGCAGTTTGCTGGTGGAAATACAGCCTTTTGCGCTGATCACTTCAAAAGACATCATCATCATCGATACCGGACTGGGTTTTTCAAATGCCGATGGTACCCTGCAGATCCATCAGAACCTGCTGGACAACGACATCAATCCGGTAGACGTGACGAAGGTTCTTTTAAGCCATTTGCATGCCGATCACGCGGGGGGCATCTGTAAGCAGGATAATATACTGCACCAAAGATTCCCGGCATTTCCCAATGCAACTTACTTCGTGAACAGGGACGGGTATAATTTTGCCAGAACAACAGGCAAGCCATCCTACATAACGGAACATTTCGACATACTGGGGAATTCAGACAAAGTACATTTCATGACCGGTGATGGCACTATCGACGGTTATATCCGGTATGAAATTACCGGTGCACATTGCCCTTTTCACCAGGTCTTTCATATTGAAGAGCAGGGCCAACACCTGTTCTATGGGGGCGATGTGGCCCCCCAGTTGCAGCAGATGAAAAGTCGTTTCGTAGCCAAATATGATTTTGACGGTAAGAAATG
>JANYAL010000379.1 GCA_025361325.1 Bacteroidota bacterium | reverse complement strand
GGTAATGGGTGAACGCAGGTCAGTGGCCATGATATCGATGCCGCAAATATCCAGCCCGATGATCCGTGCAATGCGTTCGCACATGAAGATATTGGCGGGGTGAACCTCGTCCGTAACATCGGTGCTGGTACCACCGGTGCTGAGGTTTGCAGTTGGTTTAAGGAGCACGAGTTCATCTTTGACCGGGATCGTGTTCAATGTATATCCCTTTTCATCCAGCATCTTCTCGGTGAATTGATCTGTTGTGATCTGCGTAAGTACTTTTTCATGGCCGTAGCCCCGCCGGGGGTCTTTATTGGTCTCGTCTATCAGATGCCGGATGGTATGGATGCCGTCACCGATGACGGAGGCGGGTGTTCGCAGGGCTGCACATATGAATTTATAATTGATCACCAGGATTCTGAAATCGAAACCTGTGATGAATTTTTCAACGATTACGTTACGGCCATACAACCTGGCAGCGTCCAGAGCCTTCAGCGCCTGCTCCCAGGTGGTGATGTTGGTGGTATTGCCTTTTCCATGGTTGCCGTCAATGGGTTTGATAACAACCGGGTAACCAATACGGCCGATGGCGCTTAGGAGGCCTTCCTCTGTACGAATAACATCTCCTTTTGGAACGGGTATTTCCGCAGCACCCAGCAGGTTCTTGGTCTCTTCCTTATCGCAGGCAATATCCACAGCAATATTACCGGTAGTACTGGCAATGGTTGCCCGTATCCTTTTCTGGTGCACGCCATATCCCAGCTGCACCAGGGAATGCTTATTCAGCCGTATATAGGGGATGCCTCTTTTGGCGGCCTCATCCACGATGCATCCTGTGCTGGGTCCAAGCCTCGTTTCTTCGCGTATCTCCCGGAGTTTCTGGATGTCCTCATCCATGTTATAGGGTTCTTCAAATATCAGGGCGTGGGCAATACGGACCGCTGCCCTGGCCGCATATACACCTGCATCCTCTTCCATATAACTGAAGCAGACATAATATTCACCATCCTTGCCGGTACCGCGTGTGCGTCCGAAACCGGTATCCATTCCCGCCAGGGTCTGTATTTCCAGTGCAATATGCTCAATTACATGCCCCATCCAGGTCCCTTCGTCCACCCTTTCAAAAAAGCCGCCTTTTTTACCTACACTGCAACGATGTTCTATCAGGGAGGGGATGAGGTTTTCCAGCCTTTGCCTGAAACCGGGTATCAGGTTGGTGGGCATCTTTTCCTTTTCCTCCAGGTCCAGTTTCATCTGAATCAGCCTGGTGCGGCGTACGCTCCAGTAATTGGGCCCCCTGAGCACTTTGATTTCTACAATCTTCATTTTTAAGAATTTTTGGTACTATAAAGACACAGAAAGAATCACAGCGTTACACAAAGATCCTTTGGCATCTTTGAACCTTTGCGTTTCTTTTTGACTTGCTGCTCTCAAGAAATTGGAAATTACCAAAATCAGGTTGGTTTGCAAAAAACAAAATCAGTAAATTGTATACCTAAATAAACTGCCATGGCAAACCGTCGTTCTTTTCTCAGCAAACTGGGTTTATTATCCGCTTCCGTATTTGCTGCTGATATTTTTCAGCCCGCCTGGAGCAGGGAATTGAAATCCGCATTGAAAAGTGCTGACGGCATCCCGCCTTCGGACCTGGCCGGTGATGAGGATTTCTGGTATTATATTCAGCAATCCTATACCATTTCCTCCAATTTCATCAACCTGAATAACGGGGGTGTTTCCCCTGCACCCAGAACAGTGGCAGATGCCGTTAAACGCTATTATGACATCTGTAATGAAGGTCCCAGTTATTTCATGTGGCGCATCATCGACCAGGGCAGGGAACCTTTACGTAAGAACCTGGCCCGCCTGGCAGGGTGCGATGCTGAGGAGATCGCCATGCACCGCAATGCTTCTGAAGCACTGGAGACTGTCATATTTGGGATAGAACTTAAACCAGGCGATGAAGTAGTACTTGCCAAACAGGATTATCCCAATATGATAGGGGCCTGGAAACAGCGGGAGCGAAGGGAGGGTATCAAACTGGTATGGATCAACCTGGAACTGCCGAGCGAAGATGAGCATTACCTTGTTACACAATACACCAATGCGTTTTCGGATAGGACCAGGGTGGTGCAGATCACCCATATGATCAACTGGATCGGGCAGAAAATGCCGGTCCGTAAGATCGCAGACGAGGCTAAAAAAAGGAATATTGACGTACTGGTGGATGGCGCCCATACATTTGCACAGTTCGAATTCACGATCCCGGGACTGAATTGCGATTATTTCGGTACCAGCCTCCATAAATGGCTGGGGGCACCGATCGGCACTGGACTGCTCTATGTGCGGAAGGAAAAGATCAAATCCATCTGGCCCCTGTTTGGCGCGGGTGATAAGGAAGATGACAATATCCGAAAATTCGAACACCTGGGTACCCGGCCGTTCTATATCGAGGAGGCCATCGACAAGGCCATTGATTTCACAGATATGATCGGCATGAAAAGGAAAGAAGAGCGCCTGCTCTATCTTAAGAATTACTGGATGCAGCAGGTAAAGGACATCCCTAAAGTGAAACTGCATACCTCGTTTAAAAAAGAATATGGCTGCGCCATCGGACTGGTAAGCGTTGAAGGCAAGACACCGGGTGAACTGGACAGCTACCTCTGGGAGAACTACAAGATACATACTGTTGGCATCATCTGGGAGAATATACATGGTGTTCGTGTAACCCCTAACGTATATACCTCCACCAAGAATCTCGACCGCCTGGTGGAAGGCATCACCACCTTTGCCGGGAAGGTTTGAGAAAAAGGATTTTACAAATAGTTCCCGGCTCCCGGTTCCTGGTTTTAGAAACAGCCGGCAGTCAAACAGTCATCCCTTTACACTTCGCAATACATAACAGCCGGGTTTAACAAACACGAAATCCGTAATTTTGCAGTAATCATAAAAATGATTCCATGCAATTTCCGAAGGGTAAACTGATCGTGATCGGCGGGGCAGAGGATAAGGGGACCGACCTGGAGAAAGG
>JANYAL010000377.1 GCA_025361325.1 Bacteroidota bacterium | reverse complement strand
GCCGGGTTGAGAAGTGATGGTAGGTGAAGTGGATACGGTCAGGGTGGCCGGATTGGAATTGATAGCCGGACAGCTTCCCGTAACCACACAGCGGTACTGGTCGTTGTTCATACCCACTGTAACACCGGTGAGTGTAAGGGTGGTTGTAGTGGCACCGCCATAGATGCCGCCGTTGGTGATATTGTTCCAGCTGCCGCCTCCATTGGTGCTCTCCTGCCATTGGTAGCTAATCACCGATCCGCTGGTAGCGATGGAAAAGGACGTATTGGTGCCCACGCATGTGGTGGAGTTGACAGGCTGGCTGGTAATGGTGAGCGTACTGCCCACACTCAGCACAGCTGCATTGGAAGTGATTGGTGGTGGACAGTTGCCGGAGACCACACAGCGATACTGGTAGTTGTTCATACCCACTGTAATACCGGTGAGGGTAAGGGTGGTGGTTGTGGCACCGCCATAGATACCGCCATTGGTGATATTGTTCCAACTGCCGCCCCCGTTGGTGCTCTCCTGCCATTGGTAGGTGAGTCCGCTACCTGAGGCTGTGACGCTGAAGGATGTGTTATTGCCCGCACATATCGTAACATTGGTGGGATTGCTCGTGATCGACGGACCTGCATTGATAGTGAGGGTGGCGGCGTTGGAATTGACCGGCGCGCCGCAGCCTCCGCCCACCACGCAGCGGTACTGGTAGTTGTTCATACCCACTGTAACACCGGTGAGGGTAAGTGTGGTGGTGGTAGCACCACTATAGGTGCCTCCGTTGGTGATATTGTTCCAGCTTCCTCCGCCATTTGTACTCAGCTGCCACTGGTATGTCAGTGAAGTCCCCGATGCTGTGACTCCAAAACTGGTATTGGCACCACTGCAAACCGCACTGCCCACCGGCTGGGCGGTAATGGCCGTATTGGCGTTGACGGTTAAAACCGCAGGGATTGAAATAACATTTAAAGGGGAACAAATGCCTGTTACAATGCATTTGTACTGGTAAGTATTCATGACCAGGGTTACCCCGGTAAGAGTGAGCGTATTGGTGGAGGCACCGCTATATATACCGCCGTTGGTGATATTGTTCCAGCTTCCTCCGCCGTTGGTGCTCTCCTGCCATTGGTAGGAAATAGATGTACCAGTAGCGGTAATATTGAAGCTCGTATTTGAACTAACACATACTGTTGAGTTGGATGGTTGTACGGAAATTGAAGTAGGAGGATTAACACTCAACGTGGCACAGTTTGAAGTAACGGTAAGGGGGGCACAGTTACCAGTTACGTTACAACGATACCCATAACCGTTGATGCCTGCCGTTACACCAGTAAGGATCAAGGATGCAGTGGAGGAACCACTATAAACTCCTCCGTCACTCAAATTATTCCATGGCCCGGCACATCCCGCCGTACTTACCTGCCATTGGTAGGTGAGTGGTCCGGTACCAGTTGCAACAACACTAAAATTACTATTATCACCTGAACAGGCCGTTGCATTTACAGGTTGTGTAGTGATAGAAGCAGGAGTACAGCCTCCAGCTGGTACTGTAGCTGTCCATACACCACGGCCATGTGTTCCAGCAGCTATTGTACGGTCACTTGACCTATATCTCAGCATATCGGTCCTAACATTCGGGAATGTTGGATTGGCATTCCATATCGTGCTAGCTCCGTTGATAAGATCTGTTTCCCAAACCCCAGTTTCTGTGGCAATATATGCTTTGGTATTGTCACCCGGGAAAAATAACGCCGATCTTACAGGCATATCCGGAAGGTTACCATCAATACCTGTCCAGGTAGCGCCGCCGTCTGTGGTTGACCAAACATTGTTTACGCCATAATTGGAATAAATGGCCAGCAGATGCTGGTCATCAGTTCCCTGTATGACCCAGCTAACCGAACCACCCATACCAGCCCCAGTAATATTTACATCTGTTGGCGAGGCTGTGTTGGCATTATCCACCTGTACCACCCTTCCGCCAGCAGTTCCGAAATACACCCGATTTGCCGTATACGGGGAAACATTTACGCTGGTAACAGAAGATCCATTGAAACTTGGAATGTTGATTATACTGGTGGAAGTACCCGAATGCGGATCGTTCCAACGTAGGTATTGGCCTGCTGAATACCCTGCATAAATGATATTGGCAATATTATCCAGGTCGAACGGGTTAATGAACTGTCCGGCAGAGCCAGAGAAATTTACAGAGGACCAGCTAACCCCTCCATCTGTACTTCTCCTGTATTGATTATAGATATAGGATCCATATTGATACTGTGGTTCATTCTGATCTATAGCCACAAATCCCCCATCACCTCCGGTTACCTCAGCAGAAGTTCCAAGGCCGGGTTGAAAAAGCTGGTGAACACCATTGTCCTGGGCACCTGCCAGGAAATAATCTGTGGTGCTGGGATGTATGGCGATCGAATAGAACTGTTTCAACCGCAATCCAGCATTGCGGTCCCGTATGGTTGTGCCTCCGTCAGAAGAATAGAATATTCCTCCGTCAGAAGAGAATAATAATTTATTACCGCCGTCAAACCAGATGATCTTGTGCTGGTCGGCATGAACATATTGTCCCGAATTTCCAACCCATGCAGATATCTTATTCCACGTTATTCCCCCATCCGTGGTCTTAAAATTGTCAAGCCCACCTACAATACACTGGTTTGGATCAGCAGGATTTATGTCACAGGATAGGGAATACCATCCCTGACCGTTCGCCCATCCGTTTGTTGGCTGGCCAGCTGTGGCAGCCCAGTTTACACCACCGTCCGTAGATTTCCAAATGGTAGGTACCTGGTAACTGTTATTGCAGGGTAAGGCATAAAGGACATTTCCGCCATTATTTGTATTACAACAGATCTCGGTTCTGTTCGAAAAAGCAGTAAATGGTGTCGTTGGAGTATTCCAGCCAGATGACGATATTACCGTGGCAGGAATATCAGTATAAAAGTAAGCTGAAGTAGAAAAAATACCCGTGGTGATATGAAGCCTGCCGTTTACTGAAGTAGAACTGATCTCCATATCACAAATGTCAGAGTTAGGAGATGCGTTAGGCGTAATGACTGTCCAGGTACCCCCTCCGCTGGCTTTAGTGGAACGCAAAATTCCGGAACGGCTGGCCAGGTAGATATTCCCCTGGTAATCACAGAGGATACGCGTGCAACGGGTATAAGAACTTGTACTGGAAAGATAATTCCAGGTAATGCCATGGTCTGCACTTCGGAATACACCTACACCGCGAACCGCTTCAAAATTACCATACGATTCCCCGGTGCAGAAGTACATGATATTGTTATCGGTCGGGTCCTGGCAAATGGCAGATATGGCCAGGTTGCTCAGAAAATCGTTCACCAGTGTCCAGGTGGCTGGTGATGCTGTTATATCCGTGGTTTTCCATAAACCTCCGTCTACACCCCCTATCCATAGGGTCTTGTGCGTTCCATCCGCCGAATCCACCATCATAGCCCTTACCCGTCCGGCGGTAATTGCATTATTGGCCCTGGTGTTGTTGTTAGATGACCCAGTAGAATCCCGGTAAGGGCCCCTTTCAGTCCAGCCCAGCAAAGTAAGATGTGCCGGTGAATTAAGTGCTGTTTTTTTTGCCAATTCTGTTCTAAACATGGCATCCAGCAACCTGCCCTGGGGTATTGTCCCGGTAGCCGGGTCTTTGGTACGGTTGAATTCAAACTGATTGGCCAGATCAGGCCCATCGTATCTGTCATTTTCTTCAGGTCCGGGATTTATCTTTTCGAAACATCCGGGCAGGAAGATTGAGATTGTTGCAGTGGCAAACAAAAAAGACAGTGAAAAACGGTAAAATTTATTCATTACTTTATTATTGGGGGTGAGTTTTGGGGTATATAGTTTCTAAACTAAAGGTACAAAAAATATGAATTTGGGTAAGAATTCAAGGTGATTTAATGTAAAAATAATGGGTCGGATCTTAGGTGGATTCGGTAGTTAAGTAAACGAAGATCAGTATAATTATATTGTTTTTAACCTTAATATGAATCCCTCAAAAAGTAGAATAAATTTGAGATTCATTTCACATTAAAATTTTGGGCAGGGTATACCTTTGTATTCTACCGGTTTTTTGATGTAAATAACGGAAATCTCGGAACCACCCCGGGAAGCGGTGGCAGCTTTCAGGTCAGAGATGTTCAAGTCATAACTGGCGCCGATTCTCAATCCTCCAATCTCTAACCCAACATAGGGCACAAAAGCGTCATTCAGGCGCATCCAGCTACCCAGATAAACACTGGACGGGTTATCGGCATCATTGTTCAGGTTGGCAGAAATAGCCGCACCTATGGTTGTTTCACTTGCCTGGTTCTGTATCTGGTGAATGACCGAAGCATGCAATGTCAGCTGGTCAGATATTGGTAATGAACCACCGCCATGAATGGTGATACGGCCACTAAGGAACCAATTCTTGTCTTTAAAACTAACTTTTGGGCGGTTGATGTGATACATGGAAGTTCCAATGTAAAAATTATTCACCCCATCCGTGGACCCTGAGTATAACAAACCCGCATTCATATCAAAATAACTCTGATTTGTTCCATTGGTCAATATGTCTGAGGTTGTGCCTGTAAATCCATTCTGCGTTAACATGTCTTCAAAGGTCAGCTTTGTCACATCCAGGCTCAGGCTCGAATAAGTTGCCTGGAATCCGGCACCGATAGTGCTGTAACCATTTTCATCCAGCGCTTTATGGTAAGACATGGAAACAGAACCATAATTGAGCTTCAGGATACTGTTGGCACTAGCATCCGAGAGTCCTGAAATACCAACTCCAAATACATCATTTTCAGGGATTTTCTTCTTAAGTATGGGAAAGTCAATTGAACCGCTTGATGTTACATATGCTTTGGGAATGGAAGGCCACTGGTCACGGTGATTCACCGCCAGTCGCCATAACCCGTCAAACTTTCCTGTAAATGCCGGATTCAGAGTAAGCGGTGAAGCAAAGAACTGGGAGAAATGAGGATCCTGACCCTTGCTCATCAGGCCGAGTAATAACATGCCTGTCAAAAAAATATATTTTCTTATCATCATGGGAAATTCAGAACTTTAAAGATAAGGAATAACTGTAAAACAGTGTATTGGAAAGTTTACGGTACCGGATTAATGTATTGGAAATTTCTCCAACACGCTGGTTATTATTTAAAATGCCGGAAGAACAATCTGTTAAATTTATCAAAAATAACATAAGGGTGCATGGAGACTGCATACAGCTTAGCATTTCATTTAATTCTGCACCTTTGCCCCATAGGCAAGATCACCGGCATCGCCAAGCCCCGGTACAATATAACCCTTGGCTGTGATCTCATCATCAATGTCACCGCACCAGATTGTTATCTTCGGTTCAGCACGCAACAGGAATTCAATACCTACCGTACAGGCAATGGCACATACCACATGCAATTCCTTAATGCTGCCCTCTTCTTTTAAGAATTGAATGGATTTTACCAACGAAGCACCTGTTGCGAGCATGGGATCGCTTATGATGAGGATGCGGTTCTCAATATCAGGACAGCTCATATATTCCAGCCTTATTTCAAAAGAACCATCCATATGATGTTTCCGGTAGGCACTGATGAAAGCGTTGTCTGCCTTGTCAAAATAATTCAGCAGCCCATTGTGCATAGCGAGACCAGCACGGAGAATGGTAGCAAGCACGGGTTGTTCCTTCAGGACCTTATTGGTGCTGATACCCAGTGGCGTGGTGATCTCTTTTTCAACCCAGGGCATTTTCTTGCTGATCTCATAACCTGCTGCTTCGGCAATGCGTTCCAGGTTTCGCCTGAACCGCATACGGTCAGTCTGTACCTGGGTATCCCTTAATTCACTCACCCAGTTGCTGATCAGAGAATGATGTTCAATCAGGTTGATGACCATTTATATTCTGTAGTTTTAAGTTTGTAGTTACCGGCTTTATTTCCTTCATTATCGATATACGGGTTCCCGGAATTATTCTTTACTTCATCCGGATAAATTTGCAGTCCATGCCTGTGCAATCTTTTTCCGATGGTTGCCTGACAAAACTAAAATAAAAATCACCAGTTTCTACTTATTTTTAACATACTCTTTCACAAAAATGTATTTTAATTGTACTCTAAAATATTTTCTATGAACAGGATTATACCGGTTTGTGTAATGGCGGTTCTTTTTTTTGCAGCCTGTAACAGCAATGATAAAGGACCGGAAAAGACAAAGGACAAATATGAACAGACCAAAGAGACCCTTGGTGAAACTGAAAAAAAGAACCCATCCCTGTTTTTAACTGTAAGTGGACACGATAAAAGAAATCTCATTGGCCAGACTGTGGTTAAAGGCACTCTTACCAATACCGCTAAAGTGAGCAATTTTAAGGATATTGATCTGGAATTGTCATTTTACAGCAAGACCGGCGCCTTGCTTGAAAAGGATCATGAGACCATTTATGAATCCCTGGCTCCGGGTAACAGTACAAATTTCAAGACTAAATACTTTGCTCCCAAGGGTACCGACAGCGTAGGTCTTAAAGTGGTCGGAGCCAAAAGCGAATAAACCGTCAGACTTTTTTGTCAGACTGAAATCAGCTTAAAGGCATCGCCATCGAACAAACCCTTGTCGCTCAACTTGATGTGAGGGATCACCAACAATGCCATGAATGACAGTGTCATGAACGGTGCCTGTAATGGTGAACCCATTTCCTCCTTTGCCATCCGGTCAATTGCTGTATAAGCCGCTGCTACAGAATACCCGTTATCATGGCTCATCAGTCCGGCTACTGGTAAAGGCAATACCATTTCCTTGTTCCCGCAAACTGCACTGATACCCCCCCTTTCCCGGATGACCAGATTTACTGCTTTCAACAGGCTATGATCATCAACACCCACCGCAACTATATTATGCGAATCATGGGCAACAGAAGAAGCAAGGGCTCCCTGTTTCAACCCGGTATTCTTTATAAAGCCTTTCGCTACAGGGGCATTGGTGTACCTGTTCACCACCACTAATTTTAAAATATCCCGGGTAATATCACTTACCAGTTCTTCATCCCGTACAGATGGTACTTCCATTGATTTGGTCGTGATCAGCTGACCGTCCAATGCCTCGATCACGGGCATCAACTGCAGGCCAAGGTCCCGTATGATAAGATCAGGTAAAGCAATTTCAGAACACTTGAAATTATTGATAGGTGCAGTAGGGCCGCATGATATATTTGAAAGCCCGTTGGCAGCAACTAATTTGCCATTAATATAGGTTTGTAAAACATTGAAATCGACCATGTCCTTCACAACGATGAGATCGGCCGGATCACCTTCCCTAAGTTGGCCAACATTCATATTGTAATGTTCTACAGGATTGATGCATGCTGCCTGGAGCACCTTAAATACATCAATACCTTTGGCCACTGCCCTTGCGCATAACCTGTTAATATGCCCTTCTGCCAGGCTGTCGGGGTGTTTATCATCGCTGCAGAACATCATCATTTTATAATGATCCGGTATCAGCCCCACCAGTGCTTCAAAATTCTTCGCCGCACTGCCTTCCCGTATGAGGATCTTCATGCCGTGGTTTAATTTGTCGAGGGCTTCTTCGCTGGTGAAACATTCATGGTCCGTAGAAATGCCTGCATCAATGTATCTTTTTGCATCTGCACCCCGCAAACCGGGGGCATGTCCATCCACAGGTTTATGATTCTTCTTTGCAGAGGCGATCTTTTTTATCACCTCTGTCTCACCCTGTAATACACCGGGGAAATTCATCATCTCACTTAAATAATATATCTCTTTTTTCTGCAAAAGAAGCGCTACATCAGAAGCGGTCAGGACGGCGCCGGCTGTTTCAAATTCAGTTGCGGGAACACAGCTGGGCGCACCGAAATGAAACTTGAAAGGGACCGTGTTGCCGTTCTCTATCATGAATTCCACACCGGATAGCCCGCACACATTGGCTATCTCGTGCGGATCACTGATGGTCGCTACGGTTCCATGCACCACGGCCAGGCGGGCAAATTCAGCAGGTACAAGCATAGAGCTTTCTATATGTACATGGCTGTCGATAAAGCCGGGGAGGATATAGTTATTGATTTTGGGTTCATTGTTCCTGGTTGGCAGCCTTTGAACTGAAATAATCCTCCCGTTTTCAACGCTTACATCGCCCGGATAGATCTCCCTGTTCAAAATGTCTACGATATTGCCGTGAATGGAAAATGAACCCATATTTTATTTGGTTAAGCGAAAAATTAATATAAATGGTTTAAGATAATGGTTAAATGGACAACCAAAAAAGATTTACGGCATAATTTTGGTTTATCTTTCAGGCAAAATAAAATACCATGAGAAATTTAATCATTTTCGGATTATTTGTAGTGGCATTGATCCTTGTCCAATTTGCACAGGCGCAGACCGTTGATGAAGTGATCAACAAATATACGGATGCCCGTGGCGGCAAGGATAAACTGATTTCCATCAAGTCTATTTATATGGAAGGCACCCGCCAGATGATGGGCAATGAAATTCTGGTGAAAGTCACCAGGGAACAAGGTAAATTGAGCCGTACCGATTTTGAAGTG